>JAQUUG010000081.1 GCA_028693965.1 Bacilli bacterium | reverse complement strand
ATCAAACGATTATTATGATTACTCATGACTATAATCTGGCGTTAAATGCCAACCGTATTATTACTTTAGAAGATGGTAAAATCGTTAATGATGAGGTTATCAAATGAATATCTTAAATAAGTTAACAATTAAACATTTGAAGATGAATAAAAGAAGAACAATTGTAACGATTGTTGGAGTAATGTTATCTTGCGCTTTAATGATAGGTATTGGGCTTCTTGCTTCAACACTTCGTGATTATATGATTAAGGAAATTATAAGTTCAAATGGTTCTTCTCATTTGACAATTGAAAATGTTGATGCTTCTAAAATGAATATTGTAATGAATAATCAGAACATTAAAGATTATAAAATATTGAGCGAAATTGGTTATAGTTATGTTCCAGATAATAAAGATAGTGAAATATATAGTTATTACTATATAGGTGCAGCTAACGACTCTTTATTAGAAGATTTACCGCTTGAGGAAGGACGTTTACCAAAGAATAGTTATGAAGTTATTATTTCAAGTGATATTATTTCAGAATTAGGAAAAGATTATCAAATTGGAGATGAAATAACTTTAGATGTAGGAAATAGATATCTTGATGACTCGTTAATAAGCGATCATAATTCGTATTATACTAATGAAACAACTACAGAAGAATTAAAAGACTTAGGAACAAAAACCTATAAGATTGTAGGAATTGTTAGTACAAGTCATTATAATAATTTTAGTTATTTTTCATATATGATATATACTAAGTATGAAAGTAGCATGGATAATAATTTTACAGTATATATTACTTTAAAAAATCCTAAAAATGGTTATGAAATAGGAGATGAAATTGCTGCGCAATTAGGATTTGGAGATCAGGATAAATATTACAGTAATGTTAGTTATAACGATAGTTTACTTTCTATGTCTGGAGCTAGTAAATATGATAATATAACATCAGCCATGAGTTCTATTATTGCTATTGTTTTAGCTCTAGTTTCTGTTGCTTGTATTATAGTTATATATAATAGTTTTGCTATATCAGTTATGGAAAGAAAAAAACAATTTGGATTATTTTCAAGTATTGGAGCAACTAAAAAGCAACTAAGAAAAACGGTTTTCTTTGAAGCCTTAATTATTGGTATCATTGGAATACCACTTGGCATAGCAGCTGGATTTATAGGTATTTGGGTAGTACTTCAAATTATTAATAATTTACTTGCTGATGTATTTACATTAGGTGGCTTTAGTTTAGCTGTTTATCCAATATTTATAATTATTCCGATTATCTTTATGATTGGCGTTATTTTAGTATCGGCTTTTTTACCAGCTCGTAAAGCTAGTAAAATCACTCCTATTGAAGCAATTAGATTAAATGATGATATTAAGATAAAAAGTAAAAAAATTAAAACTAGTAAACTAGTTACTAAATTATTTGGTGTTGAAGGTGAAATAGCTTTAAAAAACATGAAAAGGAATAAAAGCAAATATCGTATAACTATTGTTTCTCTATTTATTAGTATTGTATTATTTGTTAGTTTTTCCTCACTTTTACAATATGGATTAATAGGAACCACTGATGCTCTTGGCGATATTGACTATGACGTTGAAGTTTCTTCTTCTAGTCATGATAATTCTATAGATGAAGAATTATTTAGTGCTTTAAAGGCGACTAAAGGAGTTAAAAATAGTGTTATGTTCAAGTATAATTATTTGTACTATGAAACTGATACTAATGTTTTTTCTGATAATTATATTAAGTTATTTGGATTAGAAGAAGCAAGTACTTATGGCTCAGATATTCGCTTAGTTGTTCTTGATAAAAATAGTTATAATAAACTAAAAGATTCGTTAAATTTAACAGAAGATAAACCTATTATTATTAATCAGTTTTATAATACTAGTTATAATAATAGTAATCGAAAAACTACTATTGGCAAAATATTTAAAGAAGATGATAATTTAGAATTAAATATTCAACATTTAAGTTATATGTATCAATATGATGAAAGTGAAATAAATGTTAATGAAGAAACAAACGTTGATACTTTCACAATGACTGATTTTGTTTTTTCTGATCAAGTCCCATTTGGATTGAAAACTTACACTATGGGTAGTAGTCCAATTATAGTTGTTACAGAAGAGTATTTAGATTCTATCATTCTTGAAGAAGAAGCTAATAGTATTTCTGGAACAGAAATGATGTTTGAAACTGATGATACAAATGCTATCGCAGAAAAATATGATAGTTTAGATGATAGTTTAACAGATAATACCTATTATTATGATATTGCTGAACAAATGTCTTTGGTTCGTAATTTGATTTTTGTTATTAAATTATTATTATATGGTTTTATTACTTTAGTTACCTTAATTGGCGTTACTAGCGTCTTTAATACTATTAATACCAGTATTGCTTTAAGACGTAAAGAATTTTCTGTTTTACGTAGTATTGGTCTTACCCCTAAAGGATTTAATAAAATGTTACGCTTTGAAACTTTGATGTTTGGTGTTAAATCACTATTTTATGCCATTCCGGTATCATTAGCTATTACGTATTTAATATTTAAATCGGTATCTGACGTTACAAGTATATCATTTATGATTCCTTGGGAAAGTATAATATTTGCAGTATTAGGTGTATTTATTATTGTATCGATTGCTATGACTTATGCAACAAATAAAATTAAACATGAAAATATCCTAAATGCTATAAGAGATGAAAATATTTAATTTCATCTTTTTTTATTGATTATGATAAGGTTGAAGTAATTAAGCAAATTTTTATAGAAAACAACTATAAGGAAGATGATTGTCAAGATGTTATTTATATAGGTGATGGGTTAACTGATGCTTATGCCATGGAATATGTTCAACAAAGTGCTGGTATAGCTATTTTTGTATATCATGATGAAAATAGTAGTAGTTTTAAACAAATGAAACAAGGTAATGTAGTACCAAAATTTTTTAAAGCTGATTTTAAGAAAAACAGTCCGTTATATTCATATGTTAAGCAAAAAATCTTATAATAAATAAAAATTTTTGATATATAACTAATTATAAATATCTATTTTAATTAAATAAAACACTATTTTTTCATATTTTACGTATTTCTTTTTTTTAGAAAGTAGGTTATAATGTTAATGTTAAGCAAATGAAATATATTATTTTGCAAATAAGAAAGGTTGTTTGAAGTGAAAAAGAATAGTATTTTAATATTGAGTTTTATAATGATGATTTTAGTTTTTCCAAATTATGTCAAAGCAGAGGTAAAAGCAACAGATTTTGCTGAAACGATTAGTGAAGAAATTGCTACTTTTGACGGTTATGAAGGGTATGAAGAATATGTCAATATCTTAAAAAATACTGATTTATCAAATTATGAGGAAAGTACTGATAAAATTAATGTATACATATTTAGAGGAAGTACATGTAGTTATTGTTTAAAAGCAGTTTCCTTTTTTGCCAGTATTGTAGATGAATATGGTCAATATTTTAATTTGGTTACGTATGAAGTATGGGCTAACAGTGACAATGCTTCACTAATGGATCGTGTTGCAGCTACTTTTGACGAAGAAGTTACTGGCGTACCATATATAGTTATTGGCGATCAAAGTTATCCTGGTTATATTAATACTATGGATGATGAATTAAAGGAACAAATCGTAGCAGCTTATAAAAGTACTGATCGTTATGATGTTATGAATAATCTAGGCGTTGTTATTACTAAAAGTAGTAATAATGCTTATGCGGCTTTTGCCATTGCTTTAGAAATTATCATTGCGATATCATTAGTACTTTACATTAATAATAGACATAAGATTGTTATGACAGAAATAGATACAATAAAAACAAATCAAGAAAAACTTTTGAAAAAGCAAGTTTCTCAAATAAAGGAAGATAAAGCAAAAAATGTTAGAACTAATAAAAAAGAAAAATAGTCTTACAAAATAAGACTTTTTTTTCTGTCTTAGTTAATTATATGTTATAATTGTTTTAGATAGGAGTCATGTTTATGGAAATATTAAAAGTAGAACATTTAAGTAAACACTATGGAAAAGGCAATACCTTAGTCAAAGCTTTAGATGATGTTAGTTTTAAAGTTGAAAAAGGGGAATTTGTCGCTGTTGTTGGAACAAGTGGTAGTGGTAAAAGTACCTTACTACATATCTTAGGAG
>JAQUUG010000015.1 GCA_028693965.1 Bacilli bacterium | reverse complement strand
ATGGTGTTATTAACACCATTTATATTTCTTGAATTTTCATAAAATTAGTTGTTTTAACAGATGTATTATTAGGAAAACCACCGGTTATAATAATAATGTCTTTATCTTTTAAACTCATAAATGCTTTAGCATTAATAACTGAATCACTTATAATATCGTCAGTATTATCATAAATCTTAACAATAACTGGATAAACACCAAAATGAAGCGCAAGTGAGCGGGCAACTTTATTAGACGGTGTTTCTGCTAAAACAAGTGACTTAGGTCTTAAAGTACTTATTTTGTGAGCTGTATAACCACTCATTGTACTAGCAACAATCACTTTAACATCTAATATATTAGCACTATCAACTACACTAGATGCAATAGTACTAGTAATGTCAGGTGTTAACATGCAAGTAGTTTGATTTTTATAATCAATATGGTTTTCTGTATTTTCACAAACATCAGCCATATATTTTACTGCTACTTCTGGATATTTGCCAACAGTTGTTTCACCACTTAGCATTACGGCGTCAGTTCCATCTAATACCGCATTAGCAATATCAGACACTTCTGCTCTAGTAGGTCTAGCATTTTTTTTCATTGATTCAAGCATTTCAGTAGCAACAATACAAAACTTACCTTGTTCACGGCATTTTTTAATAATCATTTTTTGTAAGATAGGAAGCTCATGCATTGGCATTTCAACACCTAAATCACCACGAGCTACCATTACCCCATCACTATTTGCAATAATATCATCAATATTTTCTATAGCCGTTTTACTTTCAACTTTAGAAATAAGACGTATATTACTATTTTCTTTAGCTATTATCTCTTTAACAGCTAAAATATCTTCTTTAGATGAAACAAAAGAAAGAGCTAAAAAATCACCATCATGATGACAAGCATAAATAATATCTTCCTCATCTTGTTTACTTATAAAAGGAACTTTTAATTTTTTTCCAGGCACATTAACGCCTTTTCTGTCTCCTAGCAAACCGCCAACAATAATATCACAATTTAAGCCACGTTCATCTTTAGCAACGACAGCTAATTTCATAAGACCATCTTCTAAAAGTATGATATCTCCAACTTCTATATCATCTATTGCTTCTTTGTAGTTAACTGTAATACTTTGGTTGCTTCCAACAACATCATCTTTGACAATTAAAATGTTTTTCCCTTCTTCTAATAATATTTCACCATTTTCCACTAATCCTGTTCTAAAATCAGGACCTTTAGTATCAAACAATATTGCTACATTAGAGTTCATATCATGGTTAATTGTCTTAACTAAACTAACAACAGCTTCTTTCTCTTCTAAAGTAGCATGAGAAAAATTAATACGTGCTACATTCATACCGTTTTTTATCATCTTCGTCATAACATCATATTTAGTACTAGCAGGACCAATACTACAAATTATTTTTGTTTTTTTCATACAAACACTCCTTACTTTTAAATGCGAAAAACATTGTTGATTTTATCATAATTAATTAAAAAAAGCAACTACTTTTGTTACTTTACTTATTATTTGTTTAACATGAATAATATATACTTATTTTTGACATTTAGGACAATAATAAGTGCCTCTACCATTAACTCTAATTTTCAAAATTGGGCTTTTACAAACAGGACATAATCCGTGATCTTTTCCATGAACTAAAAGTTCGTGTTGGAATAAACCATGTACTCCTTCACTCGATGTATATGTTCTAATTGTGGTTCCACCTTTTTTTATAGCTTTTTCTAATGTCATTCTAGTATTATCAATAATTCTTTGTAAATATTCATCATCTATTTCATTTGCTGGAGTGCAAGGATTAATTTGACTTAAAAAAAGCACCTCATCAACATAAATATTTCCATTGCCTACCATAATGCTTTGATCTAAAATAGCTGTTTTAATAGCTATCTTTTTACTACTCAATTTATTTTTTAAATAATTTACTGTTAAATTTTGATCCCATGGTTCCAGTCCAAGTTCACTAAGGGGTTTAACTTCATATATATTTTTCTTAGAAAGCAAATACATTCGTCCAAACTTTCTCGTATCATGATACCTAAGTTCTGTATTATCACTAAAAATTAATGATATATGTTCGTGTTTTCCTATCTCTTGACCTTCTTTACGAATAAAATATTTACCTTCCATTCTTAAGTGGCTTAATAAATAATAGTTATCTAACTCAAACATCAACCATTTACCACGTCTTAAAATATTATTTATCTTTTGCCCTATAATTTGTTTTTTAAATTCTTCTACACTTGGGCTTGCAATTACATTTGGATAATATATTTTTGCTTCTTTAATTATTTTGCCCAAAACTTGTCTTTTTAAAGTTTCTTTGACTGTTTCTACTTCTGGTAACTCTGGCATTCAATCACATCCTTGTATAATATTATATCACGTATATTACTATCAAATTAGTCTTTTTAAGTAAAAATCACAATAATACTAGACAAAATGACAAAAAAAAGATATAATAATGTAGTTAAATTTTCGTTAAAATTTAAATATATAGAAAGGAGATTTTATGAATTTTTTTAACAACGAAGACACTAAAGTATTTGCTTTAGGTGGTCTTGGTGAGGTCGGTAAAAATATGTATTGTGTAATGCATAAAAACGAACTCATTATTTTAGATGCGGGTGTCATTTTTCCAGGTGATGATTTGCTTGGTGTTGATTATGTTGTTCAAGATTATACTTTTCTTAAACAAAATGAAACTAAAATTAAAGCACTAATTATTACTCATGGTCATGAAGATCATATTGGAGGAATTCCTTTTTTAATTCAAAGTATTAACGTTCCAGCTATTTATGCTCCAAATCAAGCAATTGGTTTAATTAAGAAGAAAATAGACGAGCGTAATTTGAATTATAAAACTTTGTTTACTTATACTGAAAAAACACATTTAAAATTTAAACATATGGAAGTAGAATTTTTTAGAACAACGCATTCCATACCTGATTCACATGGTATTTGTGTTACAACGCCTAATGGAACTATCGTTTCAACCGGAGACTTTAAATTCGATTTTACGCCGATTGGTCCGATGGCTAATTTACATAAGATGGCTTTTATTGGCAAACGTGGTGTTTCAATATTAATGAGTGATAGTACCAATGCTTTAAATGAAGGTATGTCTATTAGTGAATCAAAAGTAGATGCGGCTTTAAACGAAATTTTCAGTCGTAATGATAGTAGAATTATTATTGCAACCTTTGCTTCAAATATTTACCGTTTAAAACACATTGTTGATAATTGTAAAAAACATGGTAGAAAGATTGCAATATTTGGACGTAGTATGGAAACTAACATGGAAATATCGATTCAAGGTGGTTATATTAAAAACAAAGATATCTTTGTTACTCCTGAAGAGGCTAATCATTTAGCGCCTAATAAAGTTTGCTTACTTTGTACAGGCAGTCAAGGTGAACCGTTAGCAGCTTTAAGTAGAATTGCTAATGGAACGCATAAACAAATAAAATTACATGATGATGATATTGTTATCTTTTCATCTTCACCAATTCCTGGTAATAGTTTAAGTATTTCCAGAACCATTAACAAATTATACTTAAGAGGCGTTAAAGTATATACTAACACTTCTTTAAGTGATATTCATACATCTGGTCACGGTAATCAAGAAGAATTAAAACTGATGCTTAGATTGATGAGACCTGATTATTTTATGCCTTTTCACGGTGAATATCGTATGCTTAAATCTCATGCAGATTTAGCAGTTGAGTGTGGCATGGCCAAAGAAAATACTTTTGTTCTTGGAAATGGCGATGTTTTATCACTTTATAAGGGTGTCGTTAAAAAGGCTGGAACAGTTCAAGCTGGTGATGTTTATGTTGATGGTAACCGTATTGGTGAAATAGGATCAGCTGTAATGAAAGATCGTAAGATTATGGCTAATGATGGTATTGTTATTGTTATTGCTAATATTGATGTTAATACTTCAAAATTATTAAGTAGTCCTAATATTACTACAAGAGGTTTTGTTTTAGTTAATGATAACTTAGAATTACTAAAAACACTAGAAGCAATTAGTAGCAAAGCTATTATTTCTAAATTGACTCCAAAAATTAATTATAGTGATATAAAAAATGAGATAATTACACAGTTATCTTCATATATATTTGATAAAACTGGAAGAAAACCAATAATACTACCCGTATTAATGAATGTAAAAAAAGAATCTAAGTAAACCTTAGATTTTTTTTATGCTATTATTTAGTTTTATATCAACTATGAAGCTATAGTTACAGTTCCAGATATACTTGAATCAATTAATCTAGATTCTAGCCAAGTACGTGTTGTCGAATCTTTTGAATATATTGTCATTCCAGATTTGGAATCACTAAATAATGATGAATATGATGACACAGACGCAAATGTCGCACTTCTAAAATCTAATGTTTGTAAACTGCTCATTCCATGAAACATCCCAGACATATCTGTCACCTTTGAAGTATTAAAACTGCTGAGATTTAAATTTGTTAAGTTTGTTGTGTCATAAAACATTCTAAACATAGTTGTCACATTTGATGTATTAAAATTACTTACATTAAGTGCTGTTAAATTTGACATTCCATGAAACATACTAGACATATTTGTTACCTTTGAAGTGTCAAAATTACTTAAATCTAAACTTGTTAAACTTGTCGCATAAACGAACATATTAGCCATATATGTAACATTTGATGTATTAAAATTACTTACATTAAGTGCTGTTAAATTTGACATTCCATAAAACATACTAGACATATTTGTTACATTGGAGGTATCAAAACTACTTACATCTAAATTTGTTAAACTACTTACTCCAGAAAACATACCAGCCATATTTATTACTTTTGAAGTGTCAAAACTACTTAAATTTAAACTTGTTAAACTACTCATACCTTGAAACATATTAGCCATACTTGTCACCTTTGAAGTATTAAAATTGCTTAAATCCAAGCTTGTTAAATTACTACATCCTAGAAACATAATTGACATACCTGTCACATTGGAGGTATCAAAACTACTTATATCTAAATTTGTTAAACTGCTCATTCCTCTAAACATCCAAGTCATATCTATTACTTTTGAGGTATTAAAATTACTTAGATCTAAACTTTCTAACTGATTAGCTTCAAGAAACATGTATACCATGCTAGTAACATTTGAAGTGTCAAAGCTACTTAAATCTAAACTTATTAAACTTGCCGCATTATTAAACATATATCCCATATTTGTAACATTTGAAGTGTCAAAATTACTTAAATCTATATTTATTAAACTTGTTGCATTATAGAACATTCCAAACATTGCAGTCACTTTTGAAGTGTCAAAATTATCAAATTCAATCGTTTTAAGTTTTGTTAAATAAGCAAACAAATAATTTGAACTAGGGTTAGCACTTATTTTACCATCACCGCCAATGGTAAGTTCATATAGTCCATTACTATTAGTATCTCTATACCATGCCATTATACTTCCATCCTGACTTGCTGATACATCCCATGATCCAATAATATCACTTGGAACTTCACTTGCTACAACAAATTTAATACTTTCTATTTTATTTTTAGTAATAGGTCCATTTAAGTAAGCAGTTGTCTCAGCTCCACTCACTCCAGCCTTTAAAACTACTTCATCTCCTACTACGGTTACTTTTCTGTCTACACTAATAGTATTTGAAAGTGAATCAATTATAGAATACGTTATTTTATATTCACCTATTACTCCATAATTAATATTATTTGTTATATTGACATTACTTGATACATCAATACCGTTGACATCTGATGCTATATAGCCAGGATCTCTATACGATGTTTCTGATGTTGTTAATACTATATCATATCCTTTTAATGCTATAGTTGGTGATACTATTTCCGCTGTTACACATTCATCTTTACTTGATACTTCTCTTACTGTTACTACATCGGTATCATATTCTTTGGTTGAACAAAATCCACCACTATATAAATTAATGGCTACTTTTCCTTCATCATCTATAATAATTGTTCCATATTCAGGATTACTTCCTTTAAAATTTAATTCAACATTTCCGCTTACCAAGCTTTGCACTCCATTATTAAAAGTATATTTTGTCTTTTCTAAATTTGTTTCTTTTATGAGTCCTTTGGCATACCCTTGCTCTGCTGCACTTACTATCGCATAACTACTATCTAAAAATGCTCCTTTTTTAGCTTCACTTATAATATTCATAATTAATGGGGTTGCGATTAATGCTATAACTGCTAATATAACTATTACGGCTAATAATTCTATTAATGTAAATCCTTTGTTTTTTTTCATTTACTTCCTCCTAATTATTATTATGTATGTTTTATAATTGTTTATTATATATTTTATGTATCTATCTAGTTCACAAAAGTAAGTTATATACTTTTTTTTATGTAATTTAAAACTTCTATTATTGTCTTATCAAAATCACTAAAATTAACTTCAACCCATTTAATATCCATTTGATTATTAAACCAGGTATATTGTCTTTTTGCATAATTCCTACTACGCTTTTTAATTAATTCAATACTAGTATCTAAATCCATATTCCCGTCAAAATATTCAAATAGCTCTTTATATCCAATTGGTGTCATCACGGATTTAGTCCTAATATTAGAATTATAAAGTTCTTTAGCCTCATTTAATAACCCTTGTTTCATCATTAAATCAACTCTGTTATTTAACCTATCATATAAAAGATCACGATCTGTTGTCAACCCAATGAATTTTGTTTCATAGAAAAGTCTTTGTCCATTATGAGAATCTTCTTCATTATTTATTAATTTATTTAATTTTCTAACTAATCTTTTCCTATTATTAACATGAATATCATGATTAGAATTAATATGATTAATTTTTGCTAAAATTTCTTGATTACTAAAATCATTAAAATCATTAAAAGTACCCTCTTTTTCAAAATTATAATCATATAAAGCTGCTTTAATATATAATCCAGTTCCCCCTACTAAAATAGGTGTTTTACCTCTTTTCAAAATATCATCTATAGTCATTCGACAGTCTTTTTGATAATCATATACTGTATAATTTTCTTCAATTGTTTTAATATCAAATAAATGATGAATTATTCCTTCTTTTTCTTCTTCCCTTATTTTAGCTGTTGCTATATCAAGGCCCTTATATACTTGCGTACTATCGGCATTAATAATTTCGCCATCTATTTTCTTAGCTATATCAATACTAAGTTTCGTTTTGCCAATTCCCGTTGGCCCTGCAATTACTATTACCATAATACACCTACATTACTTTAGAATTAGATAGTCGATAAGCAATCTCATATATGTAATCAGTTGCCATTAACTTTAAAGCAATAAATTCTTTTTCACTTTCTTTTTTTGGTAAAGCTTGTTCTTTAGACATCATATATATAGAATCGTAAATATCTCTAGCTTCTAATAATTTATTATAAGAATCATCTTGATTTAAATCTCTTTTATTTTCATACATAGCAATTCCATATTTTTGAAACCACTCAACATTAAGATGAATGCCTTTTTTGAGGCAGAAATTTTTAATTGATTCTTTAGTCTTATAGATATTAGCACGACAGAGTAAGATAGATAAAAGAAGATTATCCCTAAGTTCTATATATTCAGTGCTATTTATACCACCATTAATTTCCTTTTGCTTCGACTTAACAAGTTCAATAATAGCTTCTTTTTCTTGTTTCTTCAAGTCTAATAATAAAACTTCTGAAATAAGTAAATCTCGATTAACTAACCATCTATTTTCATTTTCCTTACTATACTTTTGATTGTTATTATCGAGTTTAATAGTAATCTCTGCTATTTTTTCTCTTAAATTTGCAATTTCTTCTTTTAATGGCATAACCATTCTTCTAAAAATTGCTAGTGATTTAATTAAACTAAGTTTCAATTCTGTGTAATCAATATTTTCTACTATCTGTTCATTATTATCTGGTAATTCCACCAGCCTTGTTAAATATCCGTTACTCATTTTTATCACCTACTTTATAAACATTGCATCACCAAAACTAAAAAAGCGATATTTTCTTATAATGGCTTCATGATAAGCTTTCATTATATTATCTTTACCCGCTAAAGCACTCACTAGCATCAATAAAGTAGATTTTGGTAAATGAAAATTAGTTATTAAACCATCAATTCCCTTAAAATCAAATCCTGGATAAATAAAAATATCAGTCCAACCACTGCACTCTTTAAAAACTTTATAATCGCGCATAATTGTTTCTAAAGTTCTCGTTGTTGTCGTTCCTACACTGATAATTTTATTATTATTTTCTTTTGCTTGATTTAATATTAATGCCGTTTCTTTACTCATTATATAATACTCAGAATGCATCTTATGTTCTTTGACGTTTTCAACATTAACCGGCCTAAATGTTCCTAAACCAACATGCAAAGTAATATATATTATCTTAATACCTTTATCTTTTATTTTCATCATCAAATTTTCGGTAAAATGCAATCCAGCTGTTGGCGCAGCCGCACTTCCTTCATTTTTAGCATATACTGTTTGATAACGATTTTGATCCTTTAATTTTTCATGAATATATGGTGGCAAAGGCATTTCCCCTAATTCATCTAATATTTCATATAAAATACCTTTATAAATCAATTCAAATATTCTGATTCCTTCTTCTTTAATACCAATACATTTTGCTTTTAATTTACCTTCACCAAATACAATAATAGTACCAATTTTTACTCTCTTTGCCGGCTTAGCTAAGCACTCCCAAACATCATTTTCTTTTTCTTTAAGCATCAATATTTCAATCATTGCTTTAGTATCTTCTTTTTGACCATATAACCTTGCTGGAATTACTTTTGTATCATTTAATACTAATACATCACCCGGATTAAGATAGTCAATAATATCTGTAAAGACGTGATGCTCCATTTCTCCTGTTTTTTTATCTAAAACTAATAATTTAGAAGCATCTCTTTCTTTTAAAGGAGTTTGCGCTATTAAAGAAAGAGGTAAGTCAAAATCAAAGTCATTTGTATTCATAATATTCCTCTTTTCTTACTCATTTTATTAATTATTATAATAGTTCCTTGTAAGGAATTTGTAAGTGTTCATATGCTTCTTTAGTAGCAATGCGTCCTCGACTAGTTCTTTTTAATAATCCTATTTGTAATAAATAAGGTTCATAAACATCTTCAATAGTTATTTGTTCTTCGCCTATTGATGAAGCAATCGTTTCTATTCCAACTGGACCACCATTAAACTTTTCAATAATAGCTCTTATTAAATTATAATCCGTTTCATCTAAACCTAGTTTGTCGACTTTTAGTTTATCTAAAGCTAATTTAGTTATTTCAAGATTAATAATACCATTACCCATAACTAAAGCATAATCACGTACTCTTTTAAATAATCTATTAGCTATACGTGGCGTTCCCCTACTTCTTAAAGCAAGTTCTAAGGCAGCATCTTCTTCAATTGGACAATCTAAAACGCGGCTTGTCCTTTCTACTATCATTTTAAGTTCATCAACATCATAATATTTTAATTTTGAAATAATGCCAAAGCGATCACGTAATGGACTTGATATATCGCCTGCTCTTGTTGTTGCCCCAACTAAAGTGAAAGGGGGTAAATCTATTCTAATATTTCGAGAACTGTTTTCACTACCAACTATAATATCTAAAACAAAATCTTCCATAGCAGGATAAAGTATTTCCTCAATATATTTTGGCATGCGATGAATTTCATCAATAAACAAAACATCACCTTGTTCTAAAGTTGATAATATAGCTGCTAGATCACCGCTTTTTTCTATTGATGGTCCACTTGCCGTTTTAATATTTGTTCCCATCTCATTAGCAATAATGTACGCCAAAGTCGTTTTACCAAGACCAGGTGGTCCATATAAAAGAACATGATCTAAAGTTTCCTCACGCATTTTTGCTGCTTTGATAAAAATATTTAAGTTTTCCTTAATTTCTGTTTGACCAATATATTCATCAATACTATCAGGTCTAATCGTTTTTTCAAAAGAATCTTCTTTTAATTCATGATTAGTTATAATTCTTTCTTCCATATATACCCCCCTTTTCTAATTATTAATTATTAATTATTTATTGTCTTATTTCCTTGCCAAAAACATCTTTTATTTCAAAAACAATTTTAAAGCATCTTTAACTTGTTCTTCAATTGTTTTAGTATAATCTACTTTAGGTAATATTTTATTAATATCACTATTTTTATAACCTAAAGCTTTCAATGTTTCAACTAATTCTTCATTAATTAAAACTGTTGTTTTTGATGTACTGCTATCAACTAGTTTGCCTTTTAAATCTAAAATAATTTGTCTTGCTACTTTATCACCTATTTTGGGGAATTTTTTTAAATATAATATATTCTCTCTTTCAATAGCATCAATAATACCACTAATTGATCCTGTAGCAATCATTGGTAGTGCCATCTTGCACCCTAAACCTTTAACATTAATTAATTTTAAAAATAAATCTCTTTCCTCTTTGTTTTTAAAACCATACAAGCTTATTTCATCTTCTCTAACATGTTGATATATATATATTACATATTCTTTTTCCACTACAAAACTATATGGGTTAGCAACATATATTAAGTAACCAATATTATTATTTTCTAAGACAATAAAGCTAGTCTCGACATTTTTAACTGTTCCCTTTATATAAAAATACATAATATCACCAATTTTATTATAGCATTTTTTCTTTATAATATAAAGAAAAAAACTATTATTTAACTCACTTTACTTGTATACTTGCTATAAATATAATAAAAAAACACTCATAACGGATAGCTATAAATGTTATATTTAATAATCATTATCTTTTTTTAAAGAAAATTTTTATTGTGTAATATTCAAAAATAATAAAGATAACAACATAAAACCATATAAAAACTTCATTTAATAGTCCAGTTAAATATTTATCAATAATGCTGACAATAGAAGTAGGCATATTGCTATTCAAAAAATTATATAATTCAGGCGAAGCTATATTGTCTTTCAAAAAATTAATCAGTCTAAGCATAATATCTACTATTACTATAAAATAAACAAAACTGCTAAATTTTTTGTATACATAAATAACCAATACTGTAAGTACTAATAATATTACTAAATCCATTCACAATCACCTTAAAACTGTTTTTGTCTTTCTACTTTTTTATAATATTTTCCATCTTCTTGTAACTCAAAGCCCAAATTTTTAAAAACTACGCCATCGACATTCAACGGTGATTTTTTAATATCATTTAGTCTAATACCAGAAATAAGAAAATCGGTTTTCTCTTCTGCCATTTTAATAATATATTTAATCATAAAATCAAGGCATTCTTCTATTTGAACAGCTTCATCAGGCATTTGAACTCTAAAGTCCACCATAACTTCCATACCTTCATTCATCAAGCAATAGAAAACATTTGCCAAGAAAACAGAAGTTTTTTTTGAACTTGCTTGTGTGATGCCAAACAACTCCGCCCCTTTTTTCAAAACGAGTTGATCAAAATCACCAAATCGTTTTTTTTCCAAAATAATTTCTCTTTTTTCATCATAAACAATTGTTGCGTTCCCTTGTTCCATATTACTTACTCCATTCTATAAAATCATTTTCACTAATTTCATAATCATAAGTTATATCAATGTTTATTGATTCATTCTGTAAATTTATTTTAGTTATTTGTTCATCATTTTCATAGGTAGTTATTATAAGATATTCACCATCAATATAATCATTAAAATTCATATTAGTCTCTACCTTATAAGCTTTAGCTGTTAAATTATTTTCATATAAATAAGTTTTAGAAATCATATCATTTTCCGATAATAGTTTATATATCTCTTGCGGTGTTAAAATAATTGTAATTTTCACTAAATCAGGTAATTCCATTTCCTTGTCGTATTGATACTTTACATCATCATATAGAAAAGTAATTTGATCATTATATCTAACACCATCATAGTTGACATCACCATCAACCTTAAAATAATAGGTAGTATCTAAATTGTAGTTCTCTAAAATTGTTAATACGTTTGCAGTTTGTTTGCTACCATAAATAAGTATCACCGCGATAAAAAAGATACCATATAGCCCCAGTGTAATAAGTGCTCTGCTTCTTGGGTTTTGATAAAAGACCTTTACTTTATCTAATTTCATAAAAACCTTAATCTAGTATTTTCCCAATAAAATGATTTTTATCTTTTAAACCATTTATAAAATCATTAGCATTCATCTTTTTCTTGCCTTCTAGTTGAACAACCGTGAAAACTAATTCACCATTACTCACTTTAATCCCAAACCCATCTTTATATATAGCGGTTATTTGACCATCGAACAATTCAGGAAAATAATTGTTGCTTTCATAGCAATTCCATACTTTTAATATTTTTCCCTCAACTAGGCAGTATGCTCCTGGCCAAGCATTAAGACCCCTGACTTTATTATAAATCTGTCTTTTAGTTTTAGAAAAGTCAATACGTTCATCTTCTCTTTTTATTGTAAAAGCATAAGTTGCATTAGTACTATCTTGCTTGAAACGTTTTGCCGTTCCATCAATAATACTTGGCAATACTTCTAAAAGTAAATCACGTCCTAAAATATTTAATTTATCATGAAGTGAGCTAGCAGTATCAACCTGTGAAATATCCGTTTGCCTTTGAACTATGATATCACCTTTATCCATTTCTTCACTCATGTGCATGATAGTAACACCAGTTTTAGAATATCCTTCCATAATAGCTCTATGAATAGGCGCTCCCCCTCTTAATTTAGGAAGCAAAGAAGCATGAACGTTGATACAACCTATTCTAGGATAGTCTAAAAGTTCTTTAGGTAATTTTTGACCATAAGCACACGTTATAATTAAGTCTGGTTCCAAAGCTAATATACTATCTATTTCTTCACTAATCTTTTGAGGTTGTAATACTAAAATAGTATGCTTAAGAGCTAGCTCCTTAATAGGTGGCATCCCCATCCCTTTTTTATTTTCATGATCTGGTTGCGTAACTACTGCTCTAATTTTATATTTACTAATTAATCCTTCTAAGATAGGAACAGCAAATTCTGGCGTTCCCATAAAAACGATTTTTAATTCTTTTTCTATATTTACTTTATCTAAATCCATATCATCACCAACTATATTTTACCATATTTTTTTATATTTTAATAGGATTTAAATCAAATTCAACTTTGACTTTAATGGTGCTATTAAGTAATAACTCTGAAACAATTTCTAAAACTTCATTTGTTTTTTGATATTTTAATATAATTTGTAATATATAAACATCATTTATTTTAGGAACAGAAGGATGATTAGGTCCAAGAAGGTAGGCCTTCTTATCAAGTTTTCTTTCTAAATAACTTTTTATTTTACGACTTTCTTGCCACAAAAGATTATAATCTTTACCAGTAATTTTAATTAAAGATAAATTATAAAAAGGCGGATAAGCTAGTTTTTTTCTTATTTTAATTTCCTCATTATAAAAAGCTTCGTAATCATGTTTGCTAGCTGTGATAATACTGTAATGATCCAAATTGAAACCTTGAATAACTACTTCACCTTTTTTTGACCCTCGACCAGCTCTACCTGATACTTGATTTAATAATTGATGTGTTCGCTCACCGCTCCTAAAATCAGGAATATTTAAAGTAGCATCAGCATTAATTACACCAACTAAAGTAACATCAGCAAAATCTAATCCTTTAGCTATCATCTGCGTGCCAATTAAAATATCATATTTGTGGTTTTGAAAATCTTGAATAATTTTTTCATGACTACCTTTATTACTAGTAGTATCCACATCCATCCTAACTATTTTAGCTATTGGAAACATACCTTTAACAGTTTCCTCTAATTTCTCGGTACCTAAGCCATATTCACTAATATCAGAACTGTGACATGCAGGGCAATTTAGTAATTTACTATGAGCATATCCACAATAATGACAACGCATCATATTATTAGTTTTATGATAAGTAAGAGGAATGTCACAATGTGGACATTTATCAGTATATCCACACTGATGGCATGAAACAATTGTCGAATACCCCCGCCTATTTAAGAACAAAATTATTTGCTCATTATTATTTAATTTTGCCTTTATTTCAGTTTGTAAAAGTAATGAAAGAATTTTATTTCCTTTTTTTATTTCTTCTTTCATATCTATTAAGTACGTATTAGGAAGATTAGCATTAACCCTACTTTTTAACTCTAAGAGTTTATAAATCCCCATTTTGCTCCTAGTATAACTTTCAATTGACGGTGTAGCACTGCCTAATATTAAAGGACACTTATGATATTTAGCACGAAATAAAGCCATATCAATAGTATTATAACGCGGATTATTTTCTTGTTTATAAGTAGCTGAATGTTCCTCATCAATAATTATAACGCCTAAATTAGTAAATGGAGCAAAAGCAGCACTTCTAGCACCAATGACAATTTTAACTTCTCTATTTTCTATTTTTCGCCATTCATCATATCTCTCACCATTACTAAGGCGACTGTGTAAAATAGCTATATCATCACCAAAGCGACTTCTAAACTTATCAACTATTTGTGGCGTTAAACTAATTTCAGGAACTAAGACGATAGCCTCTTTATTTTGTTTCGCAACTTCTTCTATTATTTTCATGTAAACTTCAGTTTTACCACTACCCGTAACACCATGGAGTAAATATGGTACAAATTTATTAAGATTTTTCTCTATTTCATTAGCAACCTCCAGCTGCATGCTAGTAAGTTTATTTTTAATATATTTTTGGCCAGCATGACTCTTTAAACGATAA
Source organism: Bacilli bacterium (assembly GCA_028693965.1). Lineage (GTDB taxonomy): Bacteria > Bacillota_I > Bacilli_A > RF39 > UBA660 > JAQUUG01. The sequence goes on along the minus strand of JAQUUG010000015.1, from coordinate 5,095 downwards.
TGTTCTAATTTTTGTTCCTCAATAATACTATGTTTAATTAATGTTTTAACAGCAGAAGAAGAAATAAAATTAGCATCTTTTTTAGAAATAAAACCTTGTGTCTTTATTAATGCCACTATTTGTTTTTGTTTATTATTAATCATATTCTGCTCTTGTTTTAAAACCAAAATAGATTCATATTTCTTATTAACAACCGTTCCTTCTTTGGCTTTTAAAGCTAAAGGAAGCATTGTTTGATAACAGCTAATTAATGGCGACAAAGTTTTAGTCTGCATATATTTTCCTAAAGCAATCATTTCTTTATTTAAAACGGTTTTATCATCAACAATCTTAATTATTTCTTTAATTTCATATTCAGTTTTAATTAACTTATCTATTTTTAAAACAAAACCTTCTAGTTGACGATTTTGAAAAGGAACCGTTACTCTAATCCCTAACTTCATTTTATTTTGAAATTTTAAAGGAACTGAGTAAGTAAAGGTTCGATCAAGATTTTTATTTTTTATTTGAATTAATACTTCTGCTACCATCTTATCAAACCTCCCTTAACTAGTATTATAAAGTGCAAACAAACGTTTGTCAATTAATAGCTTTAAAATAATAAAAAAAGATGATTATTCATCACCTTTAACAATATCTAAAGCTTTTCTGATTTGTAAATCGTATTTTACCATTTCTATGCCACCAAATTCTTTAATTAATTCTTCTTTAGTAACATGATATTTACTAGCAAGTTCTTCTGCTCTTGCATTTACTTCTTCTTCATTAACTTCAATTTTTTCTTCTTTAATGATAGATTCCAATAATAATCTTTCTTTAACACGATGTAGTGCTTCTTCTTTCATCTTAGCTCTTAAATCAGCTTCCGTTGAATTAGTAAATTCATAAAACTTATCAAGTCCTAAACCTTGCATTTTTAAATGTTGTTCATAATTACCAATCATACGATCTGTTTCTTCATCAATCATTGTATCTGGAACATCTACTTCCATATTTTTAATGGCCTCTTTTAACAAATCTTCAATATATTTATTTTGGGAATCACTTTCTTTTTTTGCTTTAATGTTTTCTTCAATTTGTTTTTCTAAAGCCTCTTTGCTATCAATTCCTTCCATTCCTAAATCTTCAAAAAATTCTTTATTTAATTCAGGAATAGTAGTTGTTTTGATTTCATTTACTTTAACTTTAAATACTACTTCTTTACCTTTTAAGTCTTCACTATGATAATCTTCAGGGAAAACAATTTTTAAGTCTTTTTCTTCGCCTTTTTCTAAACCAATAATTTGTTCTTCAAAGCCTGGTATAAAAGTATTACTACCTATTTCTAAAGAATAATTTTCAGCTTTACCACCATCAAAAGGAACCCCATCTTTAAAGCCTTCAAAATCAATAATAGCCGTATCTTTTAATTCTACTTTACCGTCTTTACTAACTTGCTCAGCATATCTTTTTAACATATTATCTAATTCTGCAGCAATTTCTTCAGAAGTAACAGTTGTCTCTTCTTTAGTAACCTTTAAGTTTTTATATTTACCTAATTTAACTTCTGGTTTCAAAGTGAAAGTAAAAGTAAATTCAGCAAAGTCATCATTAACATCTTTTATATCAACAAGAGGACGCGCTACAATTTCTAAACCTTGATTATCTTCAATTGCTTTATCGTAAGCTTCTTCAACAACCATATTAATTGCTTCCTCATATAATGCTTCTTTACCATATTTTTTTATAAATATTTCTTTAGGTGCTTTTCCAGGCCTAAACCCATCTATTTTAGCTTTAGCATTAGCTTTTTGAAAAGATTTATCTAAAGCTTTAAGCCATTTTTCACCTTCTATTTTAATAGTCATTTCTTTTATGTTTTTATTTTCCATAAAATCCTCCTTCAACATACTTATATAGTATATAATAATTTATTCTCTTTTTCAAGAGAAAAGCAAAAAATAGGATGTAATATCCTATAATATTTCTAATAATTTAATGCTGTATTTACCATTGGGACTATCAACAACAACAACATCATTTATTTTATGATTAAGTAGTGCTTTAGCAATTGGTGATTCATTAGATATTTTGTTTTTAAAAGGATCGACCTCTTTACTACCAACAATTGTATAAATTTCCGTATCTTTATCATCAACGTATTCAATTTTTACTTTTGTTCCTAAAACTACTTTATCACTTTTAACTTCAGAAATGATAATCGCTTTATCAACCATTAATTCTAATTCTTGAATTTTGCTTTCTACCATAGCTTGCTCTGTACGTGCTGCATCATATTCAGCATTCTCACTTAAATCGCCTTGAGCTCTAGCTTCTTTTAAAGAATTAATAATTTCTGGTCTTTTAACTAATTTTAAATATTCTAATTCTTTCTTTATTTCTTCTAACCCTTCACCAGTTAGATATACTTCTTTTGTCATTTTATTCACCTCTTATTTTCCAATAAACTTACAAAATAATACTATACTTTTTGAAGTTTGTCAACTTCTTTTTATTCTCATTAAATTATTAGGATAAATTTGCTCATTTATTCTAATTTTAACAATTTGTTTTGGATGCCTAACTATATCAATTTGATTATCATTTTCATCATATATTTCATCAATTACTAATGTTTTAGTGGCTATTTCAGGTCCAAATATTTCTACTATATCACCTTTTTTAAAATAATTACGTTGTTCTATAGTAGCTAGAGAAGTAGATTTATCATAATCTAAAATCACACCCAAAAAGTCCTGATTAGACATTTCTTCTCTACCATTATAGTATTGACAATCACTATAGTAGTTGCCATCATAAAATTGTGTTATAGACTCTCTATTAGCACAATTACTTAATATTCTTTCATACTCCTTATTATATTGATAATGCTTAGGATTGTGACAGTATTCGTCTATAACGCGGCGATAAATATTAACAACGGTAGCGATATAATAAATAGAACGCATCCTACCTTCTATCTTAAAGGACGAAATGCCTATATCAATCATTTCAGGAATATATTTTAACATTGTTAAATCTTTAGCGCATAAAGTAAAATCTTTTTCTCCAGAAAGAGATTTTTTATTTTCATCAGATAGTTTAAAGTCCCAACGGCATATTTGACTACAACCACCCCTATTAGCATCTCTAGCTGTTAAAAAATTGGATAAAACACATCTACCACTATAAGAAGCACACATAGCTCCATGAATAAAACTTTCTATCTCAACATTAGTGTTATTTATAATATCAATAATGTCTTCTTTAGCTGTTTCTCGTCCTAAAACAACTCTTGTCACACCTTCTTTTTCCCAAAAACAAATAGCTTCTTTATTAAGCGTTGACTGCTGCGTTGATAGATGTATTTCTAAATTAGTATGTTTTTTAGCTAAATATATGACAGTTGGATCACTAACAATAATAGCATCTACTCCTAAACTAGCAATTTTTTTCAAGTATTCAATTAATAAAGTTGTTTCTTTATTGTGAAGAACAATATTAATTGTCACATGAACTCTTTTTCCCCTGCTGTGAGCAAAAATAACGCCTTCTTTGATATCTTCAAAACTAAAATTAGTAGCGTTAGCACGTAATCCAAAAGCAGGACCACCAATATAAACAGCGTCAGCGCCATATATAATTGCCCATTTTAATCTTTCCAAATCTCCAGCTGGAGCTAAAAGTTCAGGCTTTTTTATTATATTGTCTTTTTCATTTTTTATTCCACTATTCATTATTTTTCACCTTATATACAGTTTCTTTATATAAAAAACCTTTATCATACTTACCATCAAATAAGTTATAAATATTTTTAGCCATTTGATCAACGTTATCTTTGTTCACAATTTTAAATGATTTAATTACTTCTTTTAACTTTAAATTATCAATGTTAAAACTGCTAATTAATAGATAATCTATTCCCTCATTTTTTAAAATGAGACTTTCTTCAAGCCCATTAAGAAAATATGATGAATAAATAGTTGTTCCTTCTTTGTTTGCTACTACTGGGTAGTCTTTACCTTCTTTACTGATATAATAGTGATGACCTTGATGTTGCATTTTGAAATGCTCTAAATAATTATTAACAACTGGTCTAATCGTCGTAAACATTGATAAATGTCCAAAAAGGGGAACAATTAATTTTGATTTTGTTTGTTTTTTAATATCAATAATTTCATCTAGCGTTATTTCAGAAGAAATTAGAGTATATTTGACACCATGACTAAGCCAATAATTAATAGTTGCATAATTTGTTGTTAAATGCTCTTGCGCCCATACTAAGTCATATGGCAATTTCAATTTGTCTTTTAAATTAACTACAGCAATGTCATAGTATAAAACACCAGCAACATTTAAATTAGCTAGTTTTAAAAGACTCTTTTCTAATAAAGATAACTCGTTATTATGAACGTTTTTATTAACGGCAACAAATAATTCCTTATTATTATCATCTGTTATTTGCGATATTTTAGTAATTTCATCAAAAGAAAAAGTTGATGGCATATTAATAGCTAAATCATTAAGTCCGATTAATACACTATCAACATCATTTATGTTTTCTTCAATTTGATTAATATTACTTGGCATTAACATTATTTTACTCATAAAATGCCTCCTCATAAGTTCAAATTATATCATTTTTTTACTAAAAAGTAAAATTAAAAGATTAAAGATATAATCTTTAATCTTAGTTATTATTAGGAGTTAAAGAAATGTCAAAATTTAAAAATTCATCAATAGTTACTTTAGCATCTGTTATAACATAATTAGCATTTGAAGAAAACGATATTGATGTTAATTTAATGTTAGTTGGTTTAATTAATATCACTATAAAAGGATAACTACCTATTCCGCTACTACCTCCACTAAGCAAATTATAACCTGTTGGAAAATAATAGTTTTGATATGATGATATAGCTCCAACTAAAGTCAAAGGTTCTATATAACCTAATGAAACTGCTTCTGTGATTGTAACATATTCGCTTACTTCAAACTTTAATAATAAATCACTCATTTCTGCATATCTTACATTACCATAACTAAAATTAAGTCTAATCCAATTATTGTCACCTTTAGTATTTAATGTAATACTATTAGTTTCACTTATTGTTCC
>JAQUUG010000014.1 GCA_028693965.1 Bacilli bacterium | reverse complement strand
TCCCATTTAGAAATTGTTTGTCTTACCACATTCAACTTGATGGCAAGTTCTTCTTGTGAAAGTCCTTTTAATTTTCTACTTGTTTTAATGTTTTCTTTTAACATTTTTGATACCTCCCTTCTTTAAAACTATTATATAATTAATAACCCGTTGCTACAAGCAATGCATATTAACATTAAAAATTTATAGTCATAAAATGCTGCTTGGTATACGAACTAAAGCACCACAAATTGTAATTTGCATTATTTTTTAGTTGATAAATCTTTATAAGTATTAATTACTATTTTTTTTAAAATTTCTTGATTATTTACATCATCTACAAAATACATAGTCTTAGCACTTTCATAAGGAATTGACTCTTGCATATTATATTTTTTATTACTATTAACTATTGTAACAAGTAATCCATTATCATAAATTCCACCATACAAAGTTTTATTATAATATAATAAATATTCTCCCATCATAGATTTACAAGTTATATTTTCTAATGAACTTAATTGTTCCAAAATAAAATTTTTATAATCCTTTGTAGTAGCCACTTTTCATCATTTCACTTTCAAATTATTATTTGTCTTTCTAAATAATTATAACATATTTTCTAAAGTTACATATTAATGTCCTTTTCTTCCTTTTTTGTTATATTAATTATTGTACATACATTTTTTCCTTAAAAACACAAAAAAATCAATCTTTCGATTGATTTAATCAATTAACATCGCTTTAGTACGACGATTTTATTTTTTGGAGCAAGTGAGGAGAATCGAACTCCCATCTCAGCCTTGGCAAGGCCGCATACGAACCATTGTACTACACCTGCATAAAATTGGAGGGGCTAGCCGGATTTGAACCGACAATCAGGGAGTTGCAGTCCCACGCCTTACCATTTGGCTATAGCCCCGACTGGTATAAATTATATCAAATAATTATGTAAATAACAATATGTTTTTGTAAAAATTAATAAAATATAGATAAAAAGATTAATAATTAGTATTTAAAAAGTATTATTATGTAAATTAATAATGTAAAATTAAAATGAAAATATAGTCTATAATATTGTTAAATATATGAAAATAGTCTATAATGAATATTGCATTAATTGGAGGAAAAAATGAAATTATTAAAATCAATAATAAAAAATAAAATATGGTTTTCTATTTTACTAGGACTATTAATTGTTCTAACAGTATCAAATATATATTTAATTAAAAATATCTTATTATTAACGGGAATTGAGAATATTATAAGATTATTCTCATACTTTATTCTATTCATTTTTGAAGTTTTGTTTATACTTTTTGCTATTAAAATTTTGATTAAAAACAAACTTAAATCCTATATTATTTATTTATTTATAATTATTATATATACTTTGTTAATATCTTTTGTAGGTTATAATATTAATAAAGTATATTCAGCAATCAATAATATTTCTACTAGCAATACATTATATTCTACAAGTATAGTGACCCTTAAAGATAATGACGCTTCTAACATAAATGATATTGGTCTTAAAACAATAGGGATACTAAATGATGAAAGTAGCATCGATGGTTATGAAATAGCTATGGAAATTATTGAAGAAGAAAACCTTAGTAATACAATAAAATATTATGATGGGTATACGGATTTACTAGATGCCTTATTAAATGGTGAAATAGAATATATATTTTTACCAACTAATTATGGTGTAATGTTTAGTAATATTGATTCCTATGAAAATATTGAAGAAGAAACAAAAATTATATATACTAAAGAAAAAGAAGTTGCCAAAGAAAATGTTAGTAATAATAGTAGTATTACTGAACCTTTTACAATATTAGTAATGGGTGTTGATTCAGAAAAGGAAGATATTAAAGGAGCATCTTTTAATGGTGATGCTTTAATGTTAATAACTTTTAATCCTAATACTTTAACAGCAACAATGCTTAGTATACCAAGAGATACATATGTGCCGATAGCATGTTTTAAAAATCAAAGAAAAAATAAAATAACGCATGCTGCTTGGTACGGTGAAGATTGTATGATTGATACAATTGAAAATTTTACAGGAATTGAAATAGATTATTATTTAAAAATAAACTTTAAAGGTGTAGTTAATTTAGTAGATGCCTTAGGAGGCGTTACTGTTGACGTTCCATATAGTTTTTGTGAACAAGATAGTAATCGTAGTTGGGACGATAACACGGTTTATGTTGAAGAGGGTATTCAAACTTTAAATGGTGAACAAGTTTTAGCTTTAGCTCGTAATCGTCATCCTAACCCTAGTCACTGTTCTTCAGAGTGGACAGATTATAATAGTAATGATTTTGTGCGTGGTCAAAATCAACAATTGATAATTAAAGCAATTCTAAACAAAGTTAAATCAATTAGCAGTTTAGATACAGTTTATAAATTATTAGAAACAATTAGTAATAGTATGGAAACTAATATGACAACAAATGAAATTTTATCTTTCTATAATATTGGTAAAGATATTTTAGCAAAAAGTTCTCATAGTGATATCGAAGATATTATTACTATTCAAAGACTATACTTAAGTGGGTATGATCAATATATATATGATTATAGTATGATATCTAAGCAAGGAACTAAACAAACCTTATATAATTTTATACCATATCAAGGAAGTATTGATGATGTAGTGGAAGCGATGAATATCAATTTAGGACTTGCTGATGAAACGGTTGTTAAAAATTTTAGTTTTGATGTTGAAGATGAGTATGAAGAATTTGTTATTGGTAAAGGTTATTACAATGAAAGCGCTATTGCTATTTTACCAAACTTTATTGGCGATAGTGAAAGTGTTGCTAGAACTTATGCTAATAAATACAATATAACTCTTAATGTGGAATATATTACTGCTACTTCTGATAAATATGAAGTTGGCGAGATAGTTGATCAAACAACCCCTAGTGGCATGGATACATCTTATGTAACGGAGTTATCAATTGTTGTTGTTAATCAAATAGAAACAGAAGAGGAAGAAGAAATAAATTGTTCTTTAGAAGAAAATGCTGATAATAGTGCTTGCATCATTCCAAACTTTGTGGGAAGTGATTATAGTACGTTTACAACCTGGAAAAATAAATATAGTAGTTTGAGTATTAGATTTGTGGAAACAGAAATTGAAGAAGGCGATGAAGATTACGATGAAGACCAGCAGGGTATCATTGTTTATCAAAGCATAAATGACGATAGTATTTATACTTTGATTGGTAATGTGTTTGAAATAAAATATATTGCTGTAGCAGATACTCCTTCTACAGATACTGCTGAAGAGTAAAGCAAGATTTTAATATCTTGTTTTTTCATTAAATATATAATTATCAGTTAATATAAATAAATAGAATAAAAATAGTTTACACGATAATTACTACGTGATATACTAAATAAGATGATAAAGATGGTGATAATTTATGAAAGATAAATGTATTTGTAGGTATTATCCCAAAACTAATTTTGGACTTTCTGATGCAGAAGTACAGAACAGAAAACAAAATAATTTAGTTAACTTTGCTACTAATATTAAAAGTAAAAGTTTTACATATATAATCATTAGTAATGTTTTTACTTTGTTTAATTTTCTTAACTTTATGTTAGCTTTAGCTATAATATATGTCGGTTCATATAAAAATTTACTTTTTTTAGGGGTAGTTTTTTGTAATACAATTATTAGTATTATTCAAGAAATAAATGCTAAAATAATTGTGGATCGTCTTTCCGTTATATCAGAAATCAAAGTAAAAGTTATTAGAAATGGACAACAAGAATTTATAAAAATTAATGATATTGTTTTAGATGATATTATTATTTACCAAAATGGTAATCAAATTGTTACTGATTCTATTATTGCTCAAGGAAGCGTGGAAGTTGATGAATCATTTATTACTGGAGAATCAGATCCAATATATAAAAAAGCTGGCGATTTATTAAAATCAGGTAGTTTTATTATTAGTGGTAAATGTTATGGCAGAGTAGAACATGTCGGACTTGATAACTATACTGCGCAAATAACTAAAGGTGCTAAATACGTAAAAAAAATAGATTCCGTGTTATTAAAATCATTAAAAAAAATAATTAAAGTTATATCTTTAATTATTATTCCCATAGGTATCCTTTTGTTTTATCAACAATTAACTCTTGATGATAACATTTTAGAAAATGCGGTTATTAATACGGTTGCAGCTTTAATTGGAATGATTCCAGAGGGGCTTGTGTTATTAACTAGTACTGTTTTAGCTGTTAGTGTTATTCGTTTAGCAAGACAGAAAGTCTTAGTTCAAGATTTGTATTCTATTGAATCTTTAGCTAGAACGGATGTTATCTGTTTTGATAAAACAGGAACTTTAACAACTGGCAAAATGAAACTATTTAAAGTTATAAACTTTGTTAAAAATGAAAATAGTGAAGTCATTGCAGAAGTTATAAATGGTTTAGATGATAATAGTCCAACTATTTCTGCTATAAAAAAACATTATAATTGTCAAAATACTTGGCAAGTGAAAGGGGCAATTCCTTTTTCTTCTAGTAGAAAATGGTCGGGAGTTAGTTTTAAAAATAGAGATGCTTATTTAATTGGTGCTCCGGAAAGATTACTACTTGATAAAAAACTTTATGAAAGTTATATGGATAATTATCGCCTTTTAGCGCTTGTTAAAACAAATTCATTAACAGAAAATTTAAATAACGATTTAGAACCCATTGCTTTATTTTTAATTGAAGATGAGATTAGAAGTGATGCTATTACTACTTTAGATTATTTTCAAAAAGAGAATGTAGATGTTAAGATAATATCGGGTGATAGTGTTAGAACGATATCAGGGGTAGCTAAAAAGTTAGGTTTTAAAAATTATTTGAACTATATTGATGTAAGTAATATGCCTGATGAAATACTAATTAAAGCTAGTTTAAAATATGATATTTTTGGTAGAGTTAGTCCTAAACAAAAGAAAGTAATTATTGATACCCTAAGAGAAAATGGTCACTATGTTGCAATGATTGGTGATGGGGTAAATGATGTTCTAGCGTTAAAATCTTCATCAGTAAGTGTTGCTCTTGCTTCTGGCAGTGATGCGGCTCGTAACATTGCTGAAATAGTTTTACTTGATTCTGATTTTGATGCTATGCCTAATGTTGTTAAAGAGGGCAGGCGAACGATTAATAATATTACTCGTTCTGCTACTTTGTTTCTAGCAAAAACGAGTTATGCCACAATGTTAGCTTTACTCTTTCTTTTCATTGAAATGTCTTATCCTTTTGAACCCATTCAATTAACCTTAATTAGTGCTACAACAATTGGAATTCCTTCTTTTATTTTAGCCATTGAACCAAATAATGAAAAAATACGAGGCAATTTTATTGCCAATGTCATAAGCCGATCTTTGCCAGCTGCATTTACGACGATATCTAATATTTTAATAGTGATGTTAATTAGCTATCTACTAAATTGGACAGATAGACAAATTTCTACTTTCACGCTTATTTTAACAGGTTATACTGGATTTTTACTGTTATATAAATTATCAGAACCATTTAATTTAATTAGAAAAGTGTTATTTATATTTTTAGTTAGTATGTTTGTTTTAGCCGTTTTAAATTTCCGTAATTTATTTTCAATTACAACATTAAATTTACCAATGTTAATTTATTTACTAATCTTAATAATAAGCGCTACTTTTTTCTTTGCTATATATACTAATATATATTATAAAGTCAAAATATACCGTCATAAAAGAAAGTCTATGTTGCAGGATTAATTATGGAAAGAATAATATTACATATTGATGTTAATAATGCTTTTTTATCGTGGACAGCTGTTTCTTTATTAAAACAAGGCTTTTTTAAAGATATAAGAGAAGAGTATTCTGTTATTGGTGGTGATGAAAAAAAAAGACATGGCATAGTGTTAGCTAAATCTAACCTTTGCAAGCAAACAATGATTAAAACAGGAGAGCCTTTATATAGTGCTCGAAAAAAATGTCCATTATTAAAAATATATCCCCCTGATTATAATCTTTATGAACAAATGTCTAATACTCTTTTTAGTTTACTTTTTAAGTATTCACCAGATATAGAAATTTTATCAATAGATGAATGTTTTTTAGATTATACTAAAGTGAAAAATTTATATGGCGATGTTTTTACTTTCACTAAAAAAGTCCAATGTGAAATAAAAGAAAAATTAGGTTTTACTGTCAATATTGGAATTGCTAATAATAAGTTATGCGCTAAAATGGCATCTGATTTTTCTAAACCTAATAAAATTCATACTCTTTTTACAAATGAAATTGAAAATAAATTATGGACTTTAGAAGTTGATGACTTATATGGTATTGGTAAAAAATCAGCAGTAATTTTACATAGTCTTAATATTCATACCATTTATGACTTAGCTCATGCTAATGAGAATATATTGAGACGTTATTTTAAAAACCAAACCAATAAGATAATTGATTTAGCTAGAGGAATAGATAATTCTCCTGTTGATTCAAGTTATAATAGTCCTAAAGGAATTAGTAAATCAACAACACTACCATATGATTGTGAAAATAAGGAAGAAGCCTTAGCTGTTTTAAATCAACTAGTAGAAGAAGTAAGTACTGAGCTTAGAAGACAAGGTAAATATGCTAAAGTGATTGCGGTTTTTTATAAAAATAATTTTTTTAAAACCTTCTCTAAACAAAATAAACTTAAAAATGCAACAGCTATTACTGAAGAAATAAATGATAAAGCAAGTAGTCTATTTATGGAGTTGTGGCAAAATGATCCAATTAGACTAATTGGTATTAGGCTAGATCAATTAGTTGATATTGACTATTATCAAATATCTTTATTTGAAGATATTAAGATACGTGATAATATTAGTGAAATTGATAAAGTAATTGATAATATTAATACTAAATATGGAACAAAAATTGTAAAAAAAGCTAATTTATTAAAAAAAGAAATCAAAAAACATTAAGTATTTATGCTATAATTCTATTATAGCTTGTAGGAGGTAAAAACATGAATAAAGATATTATAGAAAAAATAAGTATTGATTTAAATATTAGAGTGCAACAAACAGAAGCTGTTTTAAAGTTGTTAGAAGAGGGTAGTACCATTCCTTTTATCGCCCGTTATCGAAAGGAAGTTACTGGTTCTTTAGATGAAGTAGCAATTAGAAAAATTGAAGAGGTTTATAAATATCAAGTAAATCTTTTAGAACGTAAAGATGATGTTATCCGTTTAATTTCTGAAAAAGGATTAATGACACCCGATTTAGAAAAACAAATAATGATGGCTACTAAATTAGTTGAAATAGAGGATTTATATCGACCTTTTAAAGAAAAGAAGAAAACCAAAGCGACTGACGCTATTGCTAAAGGTTTGGAGCCACTTGCTAAACTAATTCTTAGTTTGCCAAAAATAGGGAATCTTGATTTATTAACTAAACCATACATTAATAATGAAGTTAAAAATAAGGAAGAAGCCATAGAAGGAGCTAAATACATTATTGCTGAAATGGTTAGTGATAATGCATTATATCGTAAATGGATTCGTAATTTCACTATCAATACGGGATCTATTGTATCTACTATAAAAGCTAAAAGTGTAGATGATAATAAAGTATATGAAATGTATTATGATTATAAAGAAAATGTCAAACAAATAAAAGCTCACCGTACTCTAGCCATTAATCGTGGTGAGAAAGAAAAAATATTAAGCATTAAAATTAATGTCGATGAAGACAAAGTTTATAATTACTTGTATTATAAAATATTAACAAGAGAATCATTTGCTGGTGACATTATTAAAGAGGCTATCAATGATAGTTATAAAAGATTAATTGCTCCTAGTATTGAAAGAGAAATAAGAAGTGAACTAACTAGTGAAGCGGAAGAGGTAGCAATTGATAATTTTGGCAAAAATTTGGAAAAACTGCTATTAACACCACCGATGAAAGATAAAAAAGTTTTAGCTTTGGATCCCGCTTATCGTACTGGTTGTAAACTTGCTGTATTGGATAATACCGGTAAACCTCTTACTATTAAAGTGATTTATCCTCATGAACCACGTAATGATTATGAAAATGCTAAAAAAACGGTCTTAGAATTAATTGATAAGTACCAAGTTGATATTATTGCTATCGGTAATGGAACTGCATCCAGAGAAAGTGAAACATTTATTGCTGATACTATTAAAGAGGCTAGTAAAACAGTTGAATACATTATTGTAAGTGAAGCGGGTGCTAGTGTTTATTCAGCATCACCTTTGGCTATTGATGAATTTCCTGAGTTGCATGTTGAAGAAAGGAGTGCTATAAGCATTGGAAGGCGTTTACAAGACCCATTAGCAGAATTAGTTAAAATTGATCCGCAAAGTATTGGCGTTGGACTTTACCAACATGATGTATCTAATAAAAGACTTACTGAAACATTAGATTTTGTAGTTTCTAAAGCGGTAAACCAAGTTGGCGTTAATATTAATACTGCTAGTGCTTTTCTTTTAAAATATGTTTCAGGATTGAGTAAAAAAACCATTGATAAAATAATTAATTATCGTAATGAAAAGGGCAAGATTTTATCAAGAAAAGAAATTAAAACAAAAAAAATATTTAGTGATAAGGTGTTTGAACAAGCCATTGGTTTTCTAAGAATAACTGATGGTATTAATAAACTAGATATGACGGATATTCATCCGGAAAGTTATTCTATAGCTGAAAAAATATTAAAAGATTTTGGTAAGAGTAGTGATGATATAGGAACAGAAGATTTAATTGTGAAACTTGCTAGTTTAGATATAAATGAATATGCTCGTTTAAATAATATTGATTTATATACTTTAGAAGATATTATTAAGTCTTTTATTAAACCACTTCGTGACCCACGTGACGAGATGGCTAAACCACTTCTTAGAAATGATATTTTACATTTGGAAGATTTGAAAGTAGGCATGAAATTACAAGGTACTGTTCGTAATGTCGCCCCTTTTGGAGCTTTCATAGATATTGGACTTAAAAATGATGGTTTAGTACATATTTCAAGGTTGTCAGATAAGTATGTTAAATATCCAACTGACGTTGTTAATGTTGGTGATATTGTTGATTGTTATGTATATGAAATTAATCAAGAAAAAAATAAAGTTTCTTTATCTTTATTAGAAGTTAATTAAAGTAAACTTGGTTTAATTTAATGATTGCTTTTATAAAAGCGTGCTATAATATATTAGTCAGGTGGAAGTATTGTGAATAAAATTACCAATAATCAAAAGTATTTTAAGTTAGTTGATAATATACTAGAAGATGAAAAGTTTTTACTTTTAGGTAATATTGAACATCATGGTATAAATAGATATGAACATTCACTTAGGGTTTCGTATTATTCATATTATGTGACTAAAACGATGGGTTTAGATTATAAGAAAGCCGCGCGAGCAGGTCTTTTACATGATTTTTTCTTTAGTGATGAAAATAGAACTTTCAAAGATAAAATTATATCAACATTTGTTCATCCCAAGGAAGCTGTAAAAAATGCGGATACTTATTTTGGGATAACAGATTTAGAAAAAGATATTATTGCTTCACATATGTTTCCTATCAATTTAAGTGTTCCCAAATATGCTGAAAGTTGGGTTATTAATTTGGTTGATAAAACGGTAGCTATTTATGAATTTTATCATAAATTTAGTTATAAGTTTATATATATTATGAATTTGTATTTACTTTTTGTCATCAATTGTATAAAATAGATTTATATCTATTTTGTCCTTGTAGCTCAGTAGGATAGAGCGATCCCCTCCTAAGGGATAGGTCGTTGGTTCGATTCCAATCAAGGACGCCACTTATGCCGGTATAGTTTAGTGGTAAAACAGATCCTTGGTAAGGATCAGCGGACAGTTCAATTCTGTCTTCCGGCACCATATTGATAGGAAACTCGAACTTTTAGAGTATTGTAATAAACGCTAGCTAGAAATAATTAGCGTTTTATTATGAAAAAGAAGAAAAAGATACTGATATGGAAATTTAGAAAACATGATATAATTAACCTGAAAGGATGTGAATATATGAATAAAGATGAGTTGCACAAATTAATAGATGAAAAACAACCCAATATTTGTCAAGTTATAGCATATAAAAATAATGAAGAAGTTTATTCAGATGAATGGAATAATTATAAAAAAGATGATTGTGTTCATATAATGTCTGCAACAAAGAGCATTTTTGCTTTATTAGTAGGAATTGCTATAGATAAAGGATTAATTAAAAGTGTAGATGATAAAGTATTAGATTATTTTAATGATTACAAAATTAAAAGAGGCGAAAAGACCATATATGATATTACAATAAAACATTTATTAACAATGAGAGCACCTTATAAATGTAAGGGTGATCCCTGGTCAAAAGTTTGTTCAAGTGATAATTGGACATATACTTCTTTAGATTTTTTAGGCGGAAGAAAAGGAATTACGAACGAATTTAATTATCAAACAGTCTGCCTTCACATTTTATCTGGAATATTATATAAAGCTACTAATATGAAAACTGTAGATTTTTCTAACGAATATTTATTTGAACCATTAGGGATAACGAAACATATTAATTATTTTGCTGAAACTGTTGAAGAACATAAACACTTTACAATAGATAAACTACCAAAAGATAATGTTTGGTTTTGTGATACAGATGGTTTAGGAACACCAGGATATGGGTTATGTTTATCTGCTAATGATATGGCTAAAATAGGATTACTTTGTTTGAATAATGGAAAACACAATGATAAGCAAATAATTTCATCTAATTGGATACAAGAAATGACTAAACCATTAGTTGTAGAGGGTGATAATTTTAGAGGAATGTTGTATGGATATTTATGGTGGATAATAGACCCGCAAAATAATATATTTGCTGCTATAGGAAATAGTGGGAATGTAATTTATATTAATAACAGTGCAAACATAGTTATATCTGTATCTTCATATTTTAAACCAACTATATTTGATAGAGTAGATTTTATTCAAGAATATATTGAACCACTAATCAGTAAATTATAATTTGTTTAATTAAATAAATTTCTAGAATATCGTTTGAAAGCCGAAAGAGTAACACACTACACCATTGGCAAAGCCAATAGAGGTGTCAATAACTAAAGTTGTTGTACTTCTTTCATAAGGGCACCATAGGGAAATTAGTCGAACTAAATTAGATTTTCAAATATAAAGGTTAATTTTGATTAATCTTTTTTGTTGTCCGAAAGGAGTTGATAGTGTGAGTACAACAAAAGAAGAAATATAAATATAACAATTTTTATATAAAAGAATATATAATATGTTGTCATTTTTAAATATTAAGGTCAATATTTTAAAAAAAATATTATTAGTGTAACTAATACCAACTTTGCTTATATTGAGCCACACAAGTTGATTATTAATGGAATTACTTACTTATTATTAATGAATATAAAAATGTTTATATAAATATACTTGAATACTCTATTTTTATAACAGAACTAGAAACTTATATTAAAAATAATTAATACCTATTTCAACTATTGACAATTCATAACACAAGTATAACAAAAATAAAATATAAATGTCTATTACTTCATTATTTTGATTTTATTTATGTTTAATTACAATTAATCTATTTATACTAATATTGGTGATTATAATGAAAAATAAAAGTTTGTGGCTTCAAAATACAGATAATAGTAGTTACAAAAAATTAACCAAAAATATTAAATGTGATATTCTTATTATTGGTGGTGGTATGACTGGGATGAGCACGGCATATCATTTAAGAAATAGTAATTTAAAAATATGCTTAGTAGATAGAGATTTAGTTGGCCATGGTATAACATCAAAAACAACAGGTAAATTGAATTATCTGCAAGAATTAATTTTTTATAAAATAGATAAATATGTTTCAAAAGAAGCAGCAAAAATTTATTTAGATTCACAGATTGAAGCAATTAACATAGTTGAAGAAATAGTAAATAGAGAACAAATTGATTGTAATTTTGAAAAAGTACCATCATTTCTTTTTACTAATAAAAAAAATGAAATTAAAAAAATTCAAAAACAAAAAGAATTATTGGAATCTTGTGGTATAAAAGTTAATGAACATAAAAATATACCTATAAATATTAACTGTAAATACGCTATTTCTGTTGATGATACAGCTGTATTTCATCCTCTAAAATATTTATCATATTTAAAAGATATTTGTATTAAAAAAGATATAAATATATATGAAAAAACCAAGATTACAGCAATTAATAAAGATAAAAATAACTATATTTGCAAAACTAATAAGAATACAATTATTGCAAACAAAATTGTTGTTGCTTCACATTATCCGTATTTCCTATTACCTTTTTTTATGCCAGCAAAAACAAGCATAGAAAAATCATATGTTAGCGCATCTAAAATAGAAGAAATAAAATATTTTACAGCAATAACTTCAAATAATCCAGTTAAGTCAATTAGATATCATAGTGACATAAAAAATAACTATTTAATATATTTAAATGGTACACATAAAACATGTAACAACTATGACGAAAAAATAAATTTTGATAAGTTAAAAAGAGACTTAAAAAAATTAAAAATAGAACCCCAATACATATGGTCTAATCATGATATCATGACATACGATTATCTTCCTTTTATTGGAAGAATAGAAAAAAATGATAGTTCTTTTTTGATTGGCACAGGTTACAATACATGGGGAATGACAAATGGTTCTTTAGCAGGAGTAATAATAAGTGATATTATTTTGCAAAATCAAAATAAATATGAAAAACTTTTTGATCCAAGACGAAGTATAAATACCTCAAAAATTCTTAAATATCCATTATATTTAGGCGCGAATGTAAAAGCATTTATTGAAACCAAGATTAATAAAAATAAATCATGGTATAAAGGTAATGTTGAATTTAGAAAAATTGATGGTGAAAACATTGCTATTTATACAAGCGAAAAAAATATAAAACATGTCGTATATAATACGTGTCCACATTTAAAATGTAGCCTGATTTTCAACGAAATAGAAAAGACGTGGGATTGTCCATGTCATGGCTCAAGATTTGATATTGATGGTCATGTTATTTCTGGTCCTGCAAACTATGATATAAAATATAAGAAAGAACTTTGATTTAATGGCTCTTTGTCAAATAGGGTTGATAGATTAAAAAACTAATGATAAATAATTTTGATATTAAGAATTTAAAGTGAGAATTTTGAATTCTTTTATTATATAAATATTAGAAACAAGTAATATTTTAGTTTTGAAATTATAACAAATTATTAATTAAAATAGTTATATATTTTAGTGATAACTTAATTAGAAGATATAAACTAATATAAAAAATAATAATAAAATCAATTTGAAAATTTAGTGAAGTATATGCAATTATTTTATTAAGTATTATTTTAATGTTATAATCAAGATGGTGATTATAACATTGAAATATTTAAAAATATCAATAATTTTAATAATAGCTTGCATATTTTTTAGTACTATCACGGTAAGTGCAAGTACAAAAGCCGTTGTTGATATAACAGATATGTAAATTTATGAACTTCAAGAAGCAGTTGATGATGGACTACTTACTTACGAATTAATAATGACTTTATATTTAGAACGTATTGATGCCTATAACGAGCAGTACAATGCCATTATATCAATTAATGAAGATGCACTCGATATGGCTAGAGAGTGCGATATTTTATATCAAGAAAACGGAAGAACTAGTTTATTGTTTGGGATACCTATTATTATTAAAGATAATATCGACTATACTGTTCTTCCCACAACAGGAGGTTCTTTAGCATTAGCTGATTCTTATCCTCTAACTAATGCTACTATTGTTCAAAATTTACTTGATGCTGGAGCCATTATTATTGGTAAAAGTAATATGAGTGAATTTCCTTTTTCAGCTAATAGTTCACTTAGTAGCTATGGACATGTTAAAAATGCTTATGATTTAGAATATACCCCTTATGGATCATCAGGGGGTAGTGCTGTGAGTGTAGCAGCATCACTCGCACCCTTAGCTATTGGAACTGATACTAATTCATCGGTTAGACTTCCGGCCAGTGCTAATAACATTGTTGGCTTAAGACCCACTTATGGACTACTTAGTATTGATGGTATTATTACTTATGACAAAGAGCGAGATACCGCAGGAACAATGAGTAAAACAGTTGCTGACAATGCTATATTACTGACTATTTTAGCAAGCAACGGTATTGATTACACAACTTATTTAGATGAAGATGGTTTATCTGATAAGAGTATTGGTGTTTTAACACAGTTTATTAAAGAAGTAGATGGGGTATATCCTATTTCTAGTTACTATGATGAAATAGAAGATTTTATGAATGAAGCTATTGCCATTATGGGAGAAAAAGGGGCAACGATTGTTTATATAGCTGATTTTTATAATAGTTATTATAGTAATATAAATAATCAAACTTTGATGGGGGCACTCTTCTGTTATGAGTTTAATCAGTATATTGTTAATACAACTAGTTCTATTAAAAGTTATGGGGATTTATTAGCTAGTGGTGGTTTTATTCAAAATCTTGAATATTACAACTATAGTTGTGACACTGATTTGAGATTAACTGAATTAGAAGATATCAATGTTATGAAAAATGAGTATAGAACATATGTTGAAGATATTATGGAAGAATATGAAGTTGATGTACTAGTTTATCCAAGCTTTAAGGGTAAATTACTTAAACTTAGTGAAATATACACTGAAAAATCTGGTAATGTAACAGCTACTATTGCTCCAACAACGGGATTTCCAGCTATAACTGTACCACTCGGTTTTGATAGCGATGACTTACCTTATGGCATTGAATTTTTAGCTCTAAGCAATAGAGAAGATTTATTATATAAAATAGCTTATTCATATGAGCAAGCTAGTAATAACCGGGTTAGTCCTACCATCGCGCCATCATTATATGAAGTTAGCAATGATTTACAAAAATTAGTATCATATTATGTTAATGGTGATATAGATAGTAATCTTTATACCACTGATAGCTATAATAATTATTATAATATTTATGTTGAAATAGGCGAATTTATTAGTAATTATGATGAAGAAGAAGATGAAGAAATAACAAATTTATTAGCAACTTATGAAGAAACATATAATAATTTAGAAGAGGATGAAAATTCAGGATGGCAAAAATATATTATTATACTTGATATAATAGTGTTTGTATTGCTGGCTAAAATAATTATCTTTATAAGAAAAAGAAATAATCGTTTAAGACATAAAAAAAGAGTACAAAAAATGATGCATGTCAAACGTTATTAAAAAAATTATGATCAATTTACAAATATAGATGATGAAATAATTACTTATTTTATCATCTTAAAAGATAATTAGAATAACTAAGATTAGAATATTAAAATTATTGTTGCAATAATAAGACTCTTGATGTATAATAACTTCCTATAAAGGAAGTTATATTTTATATTTTATGAATGTCATAAA
Organism: Bacilli bacterium; assembly: GCA_028693965.1. Lineage (GTDB taxonomy): Bacteria > Bacillota_I > Bacilli_A > RF39 > UBA660 > JAQUUG01. The sequence continues at coordinate 5,050 of JAQUUG010000014.1, read as the reverse complement.
AAAGGAGTTGAAGTGAAGTGCTAAAAAAATATGGAGAATATTCAGGATCACTAAAAAATATGGAAAAATATCTTCAAAATTGCACGCAACTAGAACTTTTTCTTATCTTATTAGCAAAACATAAATATATTACTGGTTTTTGTTATAATTATATCAATGATAGTTTGGATAATGCATTAGAAGAAATATATGGGTATATATATGCTATAACACAAACGCAACGCTTTGGTGTAAAATTGCCTAAAATAAATGGAGAATTAGTAGATGATCCCGGCGATTCTTACATAACTTGGTATGAATATTGTTATGACTATTACCATAGTCACTTTACTTTCAAAGAACAAAATAAAATAGAAATGTTTGTATCACTTGGACAAGATATTAGCAAGTATGAAATACCACGTATTGAAGGACTTTTACAAAATGTTTTTGTTCGTGATGGAAAAAAGAAATTATTGGTTAGTTCAATCAATGGCAAAGTAGATTTTGCTTATGTATATATATTAAAATATGATTATAGATTATCACAAGAATAAGAAAGAACAATTATTTTAAGTGAATTCAAAACAATAAATTTTGATAAATAACAAATAAGGTCTTGAAAAAGACCTTATAATTCTTTATAATGATATAAAGAGAAGAGGGATAAGATGAAAAACAGAGCAATAACGAGCCGTGATGTTGATTTTGCTAAATGGTATACTGATGTCGTTAGTGCTGCTTCTTTAGCAGACTATTCAAATGTCAAAGGCTGCATAGTTATTGAACCAAATGGTTATGCTATTTGGGAGAGAATAATGCAAGAACTAGATGCTATGTTTAAAGCAACTGGTCATAAAAATGTATATATGCCATTATTAATACCAGAGAACCTTATTAATAAAGAAAGCGATTTAATAAATGGTTTTGCTCCAGAAGTGGCTTGGGTAACAATTGGTGGGCAAAAGAAATTAGAAGAAAGACTTTGTATAAGGCCAACTAGTGAAACTTTATTTAGTGATTATTATAGCTCAGTTTTAAAATCTTACCGTGACTTACCAATGAAATACAATCAGTGGTGTAATGTAATGCGCTGGGAAAAAGAAACAAGACCATTTTTAAGAAGTCGTGAATTTTTATGGCAAGAAGGACATACAATTCATGAAACAAGTAATGAAGCGGAAAATGAAACTAGAAATATGTTAGAAATATATAGAAAATTCTTTGAAGAATTTTTAGCTATTCCGGTTATCACAGGAAGAAAAACGGAAAAAGAAAAATTTGCCGGAGCAGAGTATACTTTAACAATTGAAGCTTTAATGTATAATGGTATTTCTTTGCAATCCGGAACTAGTCATTACTTTGGACAAAAATTTTCTAAATCATATGATATTAAATTTTTAAATAGAAACAATGAATTAGAGTATGCTTATCAAACATCATGGGGCGTTTCAACGAGAATGATTGGAGCACTAATCATGGTTCATAGTGATGATAATGGACTTGTCTTGCCACCTAAAATTGCCCCTAAACAAGTTGTTATTGTCAAAATAGGTGACAATGATAGTGTAAATAAAATGTCAGAAGAAATATTTAATAAACTAGCAAACAATAATATATCAGTATACATAGATGACAGTGATAAATCACCGGGATTTAAATTTGCTGAAGCAGAAGTTAATGGCGTTCCAATTCGTATTGAAATAGGAGAACGTGATTTAAAAAACAATCAAATTACGGTTGTAAGAAGAGATACAAGAGAAAAACAAGCATTAGATGTTAATACTGATATTGCAAGTTATACTATTGACCTTATGAATAAAATGCAAAACGAAATGTTTAATAAAGCTTTAGAAAGAAATAAGACTAAAACATATGAATGTCATGATTTAAAAACTTTTGAAAAAATAATGCAAGACAAACCAGGTTTCATCATAGCTGATTGGTGTGGTGATGAAGCTTGTGAACTTAAAATTAAAGAGATTAGGGGAACAAAATCAAGATGTATATTAGAAAATCATAAACATATTGATGGTAAATGTATTGTTTGTGGCAAAGAAGCAAAGCATACTGTTTTATGGGGGATTCAGTATTAATTAACATAAAGTTATTGTCAAAACTAAAACACTTATGATATAATTTTAGTGTTTTAGTAGGAGGGAATATGACTAAAGAAGAAATATTAGAAATAATTAATAAAGTAATTGACGAACAAAAAATTGCTATTATTGGAACGACTAGTTCTAAAAGATATCCTAATGTTAAAGCCCTTAGATTAATGAATCGTGAAGACATTAATACTTTTTACTTTAGTACTAAAAGAGAATCATTAAAAGTTAAGCAAATGAAGCGAAGAAGTAAAGGTAGCATTTATTTTTATGACAAAGACAAATATGTTGGTATCATGTTTGAAGGCAAGTTTAAAGTAGAAAACAATACTAAATATGGTATATCAGAATTATATAAATTAGATGCTATTGACCCATATGACTTTTGTTCAGTTATTTTTAAAGCTACAACAGTTTACTTTTATATGAATTATCAAACGGTTAAAATTGATTTATAAAATATCATTTAAATATGATATTTTTTTCTAAATTAAATAATACATGATATAATTATAGTGGAGATGATAGTTATGTATCAAAGTAAAAAAATATTTATTTTTGGCATGGCAAGGAGCGGATTTGCTGCTGCTAAAGTTTTAGCTAAAATGCAAAGTAATGTTACAATTGTTGATGCTAAAGAGCAAGATTCAGATAAAATTGAAATATTAGAAAAATTAGGGGTAAAGTTTATTCAAACAACTAGTCCTGAACTTATTCTTGATGAAACTTATGATTATGTTGTAAAAAATCCAGGAATTAGTTATAATCACCCTTGTATTTTAAAAGCTAACAAACTTAATATTAGAGTTATTAATGAAGTTGAAGTAGCTTACAACTTATTACCTCATAATGTTAAGATAGTTGGTATTACAGGTTCAAATGGTAAAACTACAACAACAACGCTTGTTTATGAAATATTAAAAAAAGCAGGGCTATCAGTACACTTAGGGGGCAATATTGGCATTCCTTTTTGTGACTTACTTAGTAGTATTAAAGAAAATGACATATTAGTAATTGAATTATCTGCTCAACAATTACATGATTTTGATCACTTTAAAACAGATATTAGTGTTTTGACAAATTTATATGAAGTCCACTTGGATTTTTTCGGTGATTACGAGACTTATAAATTGAATAAAAAGAGGATATTTAATCATCATAATAGTAGTAATACCGCAATATTAAATAAAGACAATATGGATGTCATGACTTTAACTACGGATATTAAATCAAGTAAAGAATATTTTTCATCACAATCTAGTAATGCTGATATATATATGGAAAATGATTTTATTTATTATCAAGGAAAGGCAACTTTTAATACAAAAAATATATTATTAAAAGGAAATCATAATTATGAAAATATTATGACTGCCATTTTAGTAGCTAAAAAATTTAGTATTGATAACAGTATAATAAAAGAGGTTTTAAGTAACTTCAAAGGCGTTGAACACCGCATTGAATTTGTCAGCAATATTAAAGATAGATTTTTTTATAACGATTCTAAATCAACCAATGTTACTTCAACAATAACGGCTTTAAAATCATTTAAAACACCAGTTATATTATTGTTAGGTGGTTTAGATCGAGGCCATTCTTTTGATGAACTTACTTCTTATCTAACTAATGTTAAAACAATCGTTTGTTATGGTGAGACAAAAGAGCGTATTAAAGATTTTGCAGATAAAAACAAAGTTAATTGCTATATATGTAATAACCTTGAAGAAGCTATATATAAAGCCTATGAAAAATCTTTAGTTGGTGATACAATTTTATTAAGTCCAGCTAGTGCTTCTTGGGATCAATATAAAGATTTTGAAGCAAGGGGAAATAACTTTAAGGATGTTGTTAAAAAAATAGAAAAGGATGATATTAATGAGTAAAATAAGAGATATAATAGGACGTGAAATACTAGATTCAAGAGGAAATCCAACTGTTGAAGTTGATGTTATTTTAGAAAATAATATTATGGGACGTTCTAGTGTACCAAGTGGAGCATCAACAGGTAGCAAAGAAGCTTTAGAACTACGTGATGGTCAAAAGCGTTATTTAGGCAAAGGTGTTTTAAATGCTGTTAATAATGTCAATACAATTATCAGAGACAACTTAGTGGGAATGGATGTTTTGAATCAAAAAGAAATAGATGAAGCTTTAATTAAATTAGACGGAACGGATAATAAAAGTAAATTAGGCGCCAATGCAATGTTAGGCACCTCATTAAGTGTTTTAAAAGCGGCAGCAGCATATAGTAAAATGCCTCTTTATAGATACGTTGGGAAAGGGACAACTATGCCAGTTCCGATGATGAATATTTTAAATGGTGGCGTTCATGCTGATAGTAATTTAGATTTTCAAGAGTTTATGATTGTCGTTCAAGCTAAAACAATTAAGGAACGTATTAGAATTGGCTCAGAAGTTTTTCATACATTAAAGAATATATTGAAAGCAGAAAATTATACAACAAGTGTTGGGGATGAAGGTGGGTTTGCACCTAAGTTAAAGAGTAATAGTGAGGCTTTAGATTTAATTTGTAAAGCTATTATAAAAGCTGGATATAAACCTAAGAAAGACGTTTTTTTAGCTATTGATGTAGCTGCTAGTGAATTTTATAAGGAAAATAAATATTACTTAAAAGGGGAAAATAAAATTTTAACAAGTCAAGAATTAATAACTTTCTACGAAGAACTTATTAAAAAGTATCCAATTATTTCAATTGAAGATGGTCTTAGTGAAGATGATTATGAAGGATTTAAAATGTTAACTGCAATACTTGGTGATAAAATCCAATTAGTAGGTGATGATTTATTTGTAACAAATAAAGATATCTTTTTAAAAGGTATTGAAGAAGGAATTTGTAATGCTATTTTAATAAAAGCTAATCAAATTGGAACAGTTACAGAAATGTTAGAAACAATTGAACTTGCAAAAGCAAATAATTATAAAACAATTATTTCACATCGTAG
>JAQUUG010000013.1 GCA_028693965.1 Bacilli bacterium | reverse complement strand
CAAGTTTTATATAATGGTGGTATTCCTAGAGATATATATGGCGATTATATTTGGAAATATTATAATGCAACATTAAATAATGGCAATAATTATATTGGTAGAAGTTCATCTTGGACAGGAGTTAGTTACTTTTATGAATATGCTAAAAACAATACAGGATATGGGCTAGTAGCTGACGTTGATGTTAATCTTTATTATGCAGAACCTGGTGATATTATTCAGGTAGGCGATGAGGATGTTTTTGTTCATACGGTTGTTGTCTATGATACTATTACAAATAACAATCAAGTTGTTGATATTCTTGTTAACTCTAATACTAATGATTATGAAAATGTCCCAATTAGTTCGATTTTTGTATCAGAAATAAGATTAATTAAAATAATTGGTTGGAATGAATAAACAGTTAATATAAATTAAGCTGTTTTTCTTTTTTTTTATCTTCAAATGTGATAAACTATATATAAAATGAGGTGAGATAATGAATAGAATTAATTTACTTCCTGCCGATACTTATATAGTTGTTAATAAAACGATTTTATCAGAATATGATCGTAAATTAGTCTTAATGCTTTATCAGCCATTAATAGGTTCGTTATCTGTTAGCCTTTATTTTACCTTGTGGAGTTATTTAGATAAACAAGAGATATTATCATGTGAATGGACTCATCATCATCTCATGAGTAGTTTAGGAATAAAACTAGATAGTATTTTAGAAGCAAGAGAAAAATTAGAAGCTATTGGACTTCTTAAGACTTATTATAAAAAAGCTAATCAAGTTAATGTCGATAATTATATATATGAACTATATTCACCAGTAAGTGCGCAAGACTTTTTTGTGAATCCCCTTTTAAATACAGGATTATATAGTGTTTTAGGAAAAACAGAATATCAAAAATTAAAATCCTATTTTGAACTTCCTAAAATAGATCTTAAAGATTATACTGATATCACTATGCCTTTTACAAGTATATTTACGGTATCAGACGACATCATTATAAATGATTTAGATGATATAAGAAAACACAGTACACGTTCTTTAGAAATTATCTCGCAGCTAGATTTAAATTTTATATTTGCTACTATTCCAAAAGAAATATTTAATATTAGAGCTGTTACTAATGAAATAAAAGAATTACTATACAAACTTAGTTTTATTTATGCTCTAGATAATCAAACGATGATTGAACTTATTAAAATGTCTCTAAGCGATAAAGGCATAATTGATAAAGATAATTTACAAAAGAACTGCCGTAATTACTATCGCTTTGAACATGATGGGAAATTACCTAATTTAGCCCACCAAAACCAACCAGAATATTTACGAAAAACAGGTACTGATATTTCAAATAAAAATAAAATGATTTATACTTTTGAAACAACAACACCAGCTGATTTTATTGGTATTAAAAATGGTGGGGTTATTACTAATAGTGATAGAGAAATACTATCATATCTACTAATTGATTTAAACTTAAAACCAGGCGTAGTTAATGTCTTAATTGATTATGTTTTAAGAATTAATAATAACAAATTAATTAAAAAATATATTGAACAAATTGCTCTTCAGTGGAAAAGAAGTAATATTGAAACAGTCGAACAAGCAATGCAGTTAGCAAAAGAAAATATAAAAGGTAAAGAAAAACGTAAAGTAGCTGTATATAGTGAAAACAAACCACAATGGCTTGATAAAAAAATAGAAAAAAGGGAAGCTACCAAAGAAGAAAAAGCTTTGATGGTAGATATGTTAAAAGATTATAAGTAGGTGATATAGTGAAAAAATTACAAACACAGTTAAATGATTTAGGTTTTAAAAACAAATTAAAAGCGGATCTATATGATGCTTACCAAGAAGCATTAAAAAATACTGATTTTAAAAAATTTGTGACTAAACTTAATATTAGTGAAGATATATTAATGCACTATACTTCTATTTTAGAAGATAGTAGCAGAGAATACACTAATTGTAGTCATTGTAAGGGATTAATTGCTTGTCAAAATAAAATTTTAGGACATGCTTATCTACCGGTTCAAGTAAATGATAGACTAGATTTTATATATAAACCATGTAAATATAAGAAAATGCAAATGGAATCTACTAAATACTTAGATAATATTTATATGTTTGACATTCCTAAAGAAATCAGTAGTGCTAAAATGAAAGATATATATTTTGATGATCCTGTAAGACTTGAAACTATTAAATGGATTGACAAATTTTTAAAAACTTATCCAAAGGATAAGGAACAAAAAGGTTTATATTTGTATGGAAGTTTTGGTAGTGGGAAGACATATTTATTATCGGCTATGTTTAATGAACTTGCTAAACAAGGCTATAAAAGTGCAATAGTATTTTGGCCAGAATTTTTAAGCACTTTAAAATCATCATTCAATACTGATTTTAAATTAAAATTAGAAAAAATTAAGAAAGCCCCACTTTTATTAATTGATGATATTGGTGCAGAAAGTACGACTGAGTGGAGTCGTGATGATATCTTTTGTCCTATCATTCAATTTAGAATGCAAAATAAATTACCAACCTTCTTTACTTCTAATTTGGACTTAAGTGATTTGGAAAAACATTTTAGTGTTTCTAAAGAAAAGGTATCAACGATTAAAGCTAGACGAATAATTGAAAGAATAAAACAATTAACTGATTATGAAGAACTAATTAGTGTTAATTTAAGAGATAAAAAATAATAATTGTGGCATAATATAATTATGAATAAACTAAATAAATTTTATAAATTAATATAATTTTATTGACAAATAAAAAAATGATGATAAAATTATAATATAAATACTTTGATTAGGACAAGATTGTTGTTAAGTTTAAGAGCGAATTGATGATGGTGAAAGATCAATAAACCGCTAACAATAATTACTACCTATGAGTAGAACGCGAAAGCTGTTTCCGGGTAAAACCGTTATTTAAAATTAAGTTAAAGGTAGGATGGTACCGTGCTTCGCACTCCTTATATGTTTTATATAAGGTTTTTTTATATTTTGTAGTAGGAGTAGGGGTTTTATGAGTAGTAAAGTAATGGAAAAAGTTGAAAAAATTTGGTCAGAACAACTAAGTGATCTAAGTATAACGGAATTGTGCGCAATGTATGAGAAATCAGAAACACATCGTAAGTATGTTTTAAATGCTATCGCATGCAAAGAAGTAAGTACTAAAGAGTTAATTGAAGTTAATTCTCTAAGGCGCGTAGTTGATGCTTTTAGTGTTGAACAGTTGTGGCAATTTGTTGCGCAAAATAGAAATGTTAAACATATCGCTTTAAGTATTGCTAATAACCGTTTTGAAAATATTTTAGCTGAAATGGATGATTTAGTTGAGCCTAAAGATAATATAAAAAAGAAAAGATAAATATAATTTATTAAAGGAAGGAAATTAAAATGATTGATATAAAAGAAGATGAAAAATTAAATGTTTTAAATCATAGTTGTGCTCATTTACTAGCGCAAGCTGTTAAAAGATTATATGGAGATGCCTTATTTTGGGTTGGTCCAGTAATTAGTGAAGGTTTCTATTATGATATAGATGTAAATAGTGTCATTAATGAAGAATCACTAGAAAAAATAACTAAAGAAATGAAAAAAATTGTTAAAGAAAATAAATTAATTAAACGAATGGAACTTTCTAAAAAAGAAGCTCTAGAAATGTTTAAAGATGATTTTTATAAGGTAGAACTTATTAATGAAATGGATGATATTACAGTTATTTCTGCTTATAAACAAGGAGATTTTGTTGATTTATGCCGAGGACCACATGTCAATAGTACTAAAGAATTAAAATACTTTAAACTGCTAAAAGTTAGTGGAGCTTATTATAAAGGTGATGCTAACAATAAAATGCTTACTAGAATCTATGGAATATGTTTTGAAACAGAAGAGGATTTAAATAAATATCTAGAATTTTTAGAAGAAGCTAAAAAAAGAGATCATAAAAAATTAGGTAAAGAATTAGACTTATTTATGATTAGTGAATATGGACCGGGCTTTCCTTTTTTCTTACCTAATGGGATGATTATTAGAAATGAACTTGAAAACTTTTGGTATCAAGAACATACAAAAGAAGGATATCAGTTTATAAAAACGCCAATTATGCTTAATAAAGAATTGTGGGAAGTGTCTGGTCACTGGTATAACTATCGCGAAAATATGTACACTTCAACAATTGATGATAAAGAATTTGCTATTAAACCAATGAATTGTCCAGGAGGGATGCTTGTTTATAAAAATGGTTTGCATTCTTATAAAGATTTACCAATTAGAATGGGTGAATTAGGATTAGTTCATCGTCATGAAGCATCAGGGGCTTTAAATGGTTTATTTAGAGTTAGAACATTTACACAAGATGATGCTCACATTTTTATGACGGAAGATCAAATAGAAGAAGAAATTGTTAGATTAATTTCTTTTATAGATAGAATGTACAATGTTTTTGGGCTTTCTTATGATATTGAATTATCAACTAGACCACTTGATAAATATATTGGTGAAATTAGTGTGTGGGATAAAGCTGAAGAAGCTTTAGCTAATGCTTGTCTTAAAGCTGGTAAAACTTATAAACTAAATCCAGGTGATGGTGCCTTTTATGGACCAAAACTTGATTTAAAAATCAAAGATTCCCTTGGTAGAGTATGGCAATGTGGAACTATTCAACTTGACATGAATTTACCAGAAAGATTTGATTTAAATTATATTGCGAAAGATGGTTCTAAAAAAAGACCAATTATGCTTCATCGCGTTATTTATGGGTCAATTGAACGTTTTATTGGTATTTTAATTGAACATTACGCTGGTGCTTTTCCAATTTGGCTTTCACCATTACAAGTTAATATTATACCGGTTAATAATGAATATCATTTAGCTTATGCTACAAAAATAAAAGAAATTTTACAAAAACATAATATTAGAGTAGAATTAGATGATAGAAATGAAAAATTAAGTTATAAAATGAGAGAGAGTCAAACTAAAAAAACACCATATACTTTAATAATTGGTGATAATGAAATAGAGGATAATAATATTAGTTATCGTAAATATAACAGCAGCGAGACTACAAAAATGACTGCTGCTGCCTTTACTAATTTAATCAAAGAAGAAATCAAAGACAAAAAAAGTAGAAATTAATCTATTTTTTTTTTGAAAAAATGTAATAAGTTGATAGCTTGGCAATATAATTTACTAAGGTAGTAATAGGAGGAAGAAAAAATGGTTAATAAAAAAAATCTATGGTTTTTAACTTTATTTAGTTTGATATTAGTGCTTAGTGTATACTATATAACGATGCCTTCAGAATCCCTTTTTACTAATAAAACAGTTGATGCATCGGACCCTGAAAATGAAGTGGTTGTAAATATTGAAGAAAGTGAAGTTTTAACAGCATTAAGAGTCGAGGCTGATGATCAAATGCTAGAAGAATTACAAGAATTAAAAACAGTACTTACAAGCATTGAAAGTACTATTGATGAAAAAAATAACGCTTATGAAAAAATGAAATTACTTAATATAACAAGAGGTGAAGAGGAAAATCTTGAAACTAAAATATTAGAAGAGTTTAAGCTTAAAGCTTTTGTTAAAATAGATGGTGATCAAATTAGAATAGTCATTGCTAGTAGTGATCATGATGAAACTTTAGCTAATAATATTATGAGGTCAGTCCAAAGCAATTATGACACAAAAATGTATATATCCGTAAAATTTCAAAGTTAAGTTCTTATTAAAGAACTTTTTTAATGCTTTTTTCCTTTGTTATTAGGCTTTTTTGCTCACTAAAAAACAAATGCGACATAGAATAATATGAGTAAATATAAAACCACCCAACGCTAGGAAGTGAGGGAAACGATGAGTAAGAGTGTTTTAACAAAGCGCGAAAAAGAAGTTTTTGAATTATTAATACAAAATAAAACAACCATGGAAATTGCATTAAAACTAGGGATAAGTGAAAAAACTGTCCGTAATCATATATCAAATGCTATGCAAAAACTTGGGGTAAAAGGTCGCTCCGGAGCAGTAGTTGAACTTTTAAAACTTGGGGAACTTTCTTTATAAAAATCGCATTAAAGTGCGATTTTTCTCATATATTTATTTAGAGGTGGATATATGCTTAAGAGAATGTTGTCAAGAAAAATATTTGTTGTTTTAGCTTCTTTATTTGCTTTTTTATTACTTTATTTGATTCCTGATAGTGTAAGTGATAATTTATTAACTGATTTACCACAGGAACTTGAATATGTGAATAGCGAAGTTATAACAGATACAATATATTTGCTCGACAGTGATAATTATTTAGGGCAAACCATGGTTGTAACTAATATCAATAATGATGATATTGAAAAAAAAGCTAAAGAATTAATTAATGTTTTAATTCAAGGCGGTGAAGGTGAAAATCAAATACCTAGTGGGTTTAAATCAATTTTACCAAGTGAAACTAAGATAATTAGTGTTAAATATGAAGATGGTTTAATTAAAATCAATTTTTCAGAGGATTTATTAGATATAAGTAAAGAATTAGAGGAAAAAATGATTGAAGCTATTGTTTATACGCTAACTAGTATTGATGGGATTGATAAGGTAATTATTTATGTCGAAGATGATATATTAAGTAAATTACCTCAAACTAAGATAAATTTGCCGGCTACTTTAGATCGTAGTTTTGGAATTAATAAGGAGTATGATATTACTAGTTCTAAGGATATTAATCAAGTTACTATTTATTATATTAATAAGTATAATGATGATTATTATTATGTCCCTGTAACTAAATATGTTAATGACACCAGAGATAAAATATCTATTATAGTTGATGAGTTAAGTAGTAGTTATAGTTCTAGTACCAATTTAATGAGTTTTTTAAATAGTAATGCTAAACTTTTAGCTGTTGAGCAAATTGATAATGCATTGCAGCTAGAGTTTAATTCTTATATTTTTAATGATCAGATAGAAAATCAAATATTAGAAGAGGTAATATATACAATTAGTTTATCGGTAGCTGATAATTATGATGTTGATGAGGTTATATTTACCGTTGATAATCAAGAAATTTACAAAAGTGTTATAAAAACTATTGAATAATTTATAAATATGGTATATAATTTATATATTCTTTAATGAATTTATGAATTATGTCCCAGTAGCTCAGCTGGATAGAGCATCGCCCTTCTAAGGCGGGTGTCAGGAGTTCGAATCTCTTCTGGGACACCATTGTAAAAATAAAGCCTTTTGATTATAAAGGGCTTTTTTAGTGTTTTAATATTTAAAAAATTCCAAAATAAAAATAAGTAAATTTAATAGTAACAATATTTTTATAATTTGAAAAAAATGTATTCTAACATGTAAAAATATGATAAACTGTAGATAGAGGTGTTAGAATGAAAGAATATTATATTGACCTAGGGTCGTCTACAATTAAAACTTATTTATTTAATAATAAAGAATTGACATTAATTGAAGAGCATTCAATTTACTTTAAGAATAATTTTTCAGAAGATTTAGGTATTAGTAATGAAAATAAAGAAGAACTATTTTCTTATTTTGAAAATTTAAAGAAAAAATATGACTTAAAGTATGATAATACACATATTTATGTTACAGGCATATTTAGAAATTTAATACGTGAAAAACAAAGAGAATTGGTAAATCAATTTAATAATGATTTTGATTTCCATTTTCAAATTATTAGTCACGGAATTGAAAATTATTATTTAGGAAAAGCTTTAGAAAATAATTATAATTCAAAAAAAGTTATGATAATTAACATGGGTGGGAAAACCACTGAATTAATAACTTTTTCTGGGAATAAGATAGTTGATCGAAAGAATTTAAAAATTGGCGTTGCAGAATTATTGAATGAGTTTCCAAATGTCAATTTAGCTTATTCAGAAAACACTATTGAAGAAATGGAACAATTTGTAAAAGATAAAATTAAAGATGTTAACTTTGATAATGACTATGATTGTGCAATATTCACTGGTGGTGAAGAAAGATTTGAATTATTAACTGGTTATAATCTAGTACATAATGATTTATTTGATGATAATATTCATAAATATAAAATAAGTTATGAAGATTATATATTAGGAACAGAAAAAGTTTTTAATAATATTACATTAGAAGAATTACATAATTTAATGCCTAATAATCCTAAGTGGATGGATGGAGCTAGAGCAGGAGCGATATTACCGCTTGCAATATTTACTAAAGCAAATGTTAAGTGGATAATACCATCAGATTTGAATTTAATAAATGGAGTTATTAACGATTTAAATAGCTGATCATAGTTAATTAGTGGGATAAAAAAATTAAGAGTCATTTTTGATTCTTAATTTTTTATAAATAATTGTGTCCAATATAGTTTTCCATCACTATCCCTTGCAACACCAACACCAATTTGATTATATGTGTCACTTAAAATATTAGCCCGATGTCCAGATGAACTCATCCAACTATTCATAACTTCAGTAGCTGTTGGCTGTCCACTGGCAATATTTTCAGCAGCAGCTGAGTAGGAAATGCCATAATTTTTAAGCATTTCAAATGGTGTACCATATGTTGGTGAAGTATGAGAAAAATAATTGTTTTCAATGAAGTCATTAGATTTGATTCTAGCAATATTAGTTAGTTCATTATTTTTAGTTAAAGTACTTAATCCAGCATTAGTTCTTTCTTGGTTGACTAGAGTAATTACTTCATTTTCTAAATTACCCATTTCACTAGATGTATTGGTGTCATTTTCACTTGTAGAATCATCTTCATTAGATGGAATGTTAATCGTTTGTCCAGGCATGATTAGATTTACATTAGAAATGTTTGGATTAGCACTAATTAAATCGTTTAAATTGATACCGTTTTTACTAGCAATACTCCACAAAGTATCACCAAAGGAAACAGTATGAGTAGATGAACTAGAACTTGGAATATTAATTGTTTTTCCAACAACCATTAAAGATGAATTAATGAGACTAGTATTGGCATTTAATAAATCGTTTAAAGAAACACCTTGATCTTTAGCAATACTCCATAAAGTATCACCAGATTTAATTGTATAAGTTGTGATATTAAATTCTCCTTTCTAATCTTTACCATATCATATGCTTTAGCCTATTTTTGGTTAATATAGGAATTAAATGATTTTGATATATGATATAATTTGGAAAGTTGTAATGTAATAGCTTTTAAGGTGGCTGTTTTATTTTTAACCTTGATCATTTAGATGGAAGATTAAGCATGAAAATTGCCAAGCAAGTTTTAATACTGACTGAACTATAACGCAACAAATTTTAACAAAACAATAATTATAAAATAATAAATGAGAACGGTTTATATAATAAGATATATAAATGTCAAAAAAATTAATTATTACCTAATTGATTTTTTTTGCTTTTATATTAATTATGTGTTATTATAAACAAATAGAAGAGTTAATTTGTTTTTTTAGGGAGGAAGAGTGTATAACTACTACTTATAAGAGAAAAAGTGTTTTAAAATATCAGCATAATTATTTAAAATGTATAAGTATTTTTAAACATAATTCTTATCTTGTAGCGTCTAATCCTAATTCACAATCATATAAAATACCATTTGGTGGTGAGTATACATAAATAGACATTTCTTTAAAAACTAGGGTAAGGAATATATTAAAGTGGATTTTAAAAATTTTCATAAATAAAAGTTTTTGCATATTATTATAATGGAGGAAAATATATGAAAAAAATGGATGAAGTAAGTAATGATTTAATTAATTTTATTGATGGTACACCCAATGCTTATTCATGCGCTGAAAATATCAAAGCAATGTTGATTGCTGATGGCTTTGAAGAATTGTTTGAAAATGAAGCTTGGAAATTAAATCTACATGGAAAGTACTTTGTTATTAAAAATGATTCATCAATTATAGCTTTTAAAATGACTAGTAAACTTGGTGATGTTGGTTTTAATATTGTCGCTACGCATGGTGACTCACCAAGCTTTAAGCTTAAACCTAATGCTGAAATATATGAGAACGGTTATTTAAAATTAAATGTATATGGTTACGGGGGCATGATTAACCATACTTGGCTTGATCGGCCACTATCTTTAGCAGGAAGAGTCGTTGTTTATGATGGAGAATTTATTAGAAGTCACATCATTAATATTAAAAGAGATTTACTTTTTATTCCTAGCCAAGCTATTCATATTAATAGCGACGTAAATGATGTTAACAAAATGAATAAACAAGTTGATATGATTCCTGTTTTGTCGCAAAGTAAAGATGCCAGCATAGAAAAACTCATTACACAAGCTTTAAAAGAAAAAGGTTTATCATTTGATAGAATTGGTAATTACGATTTACATTTATATAATCGTGACAAAGGGAAAATAATTGGCTTAGAAAACGAATTTATTATGAGCCCTAGACTTGATGATTTAGCCTGTGTTTATCCTAGTGTTGTTAGTTTTATGGAAACAAGTAATGAAAATTCAATTACTGTTTTTTGCGCTTTTAATGGTGAAGAGATAGGTAGTATGAACTTTGGAGGGGCGGACACTAATTTTTTACTTAATACATTAAAAAGAATAACAGACAGTAAAAAAATAGCTTTAGAGACAGCTTTAAGTAATAGCTTTCTTGTTAGTGCGGATAATGCTCATGCCGTGCATCCAAATGCTTCTTCTAAAAGCGATCCTACCAATAAGGTTATAATGAATAAGGGTATAGCTATAAAAATGCATGATAATTATACAACAAATGCAATGACTGCAACTTTATTTGAAGATATCTGTAAATACGCTGGAGTACCATTGCAGACTTTTGTCTGTCGCTCTGATATGAGATGTGGTGCGACCTTAGGAGGCCTTAGTGCAACTCATGTTGATATTAAATCGGTTGATGTTGGAATACCACAATTATCAATGCACTCTCTTTATGAAACTATTGGCCGAGAAGACTTATATAGTATATATAAAGCTATGTTAGAGTTTTTTCCCACTACTTATCAAGAAGAAAAGGGAAAAGTAAGAAGAATAAGATATAGATAAAATAGAAAAGTGATGTAATAATGAATGAAGATTTAAAAGAATATTATGAAATATTATGTGGTAATGATTATCCAGACTTTATAGATAAATATTTAGATTTACCAGAATTTGAAAGAATTAGTCACATTGGACAATTTTGTGGATGCGATTATACTGCGCTTTTTAATATAAAATTTTGGTATAATCGGAAAAACCACAGTATAGTAACAGCTCTAATGACCTGGCATTTTACAAAAGATAAAAAGCAAGCCTTGGCAGCTTTGTTTCATGATCTGGGAACACCAGTTTTTAGCCATTGTATTGATTATGTTTTAGGTGATTATGAACAACAAGAAAGCTCTGAGAAAGATGTATATGAAATTATAACATCTTCCCAAACAATTCTGGATTATTTAATTATTGATGGCGTTAGGGTTGAAGATATTAAAGATATTAATGCTTTTCCAATTGTGGAAAACAGTAAACCCAAAATATGTGTTGATCGGTTAGATGGCGTTTTTATGACCTGCTTTGTTTGGTGTCCAATCTGGAATATGAATGATATCAGAAAAATATATAATGACATTATTGTTTTAGAAGAAAATGGTATTCCTGAAATTGGTTTTAAGACTAAAGAAACAGCTGAAAAATTTTTTGATGGTGTTTTTCATTATAGTATAGTTTTACAGCAAAATGAAGATAAATATGCCATGATGTATATTGCTGATGTGATAAAAAAAGCCATACATTTAGGCCATATTGCTTTTGAAGATTTATATACTAAAAAAGAAAGTGAAATAGTCGCTATTTTACAAAAAAATATTCCTTCATGGAACACTTTTACTAAAGTTAGTCACATAGTTAGAACAGATGAAGTACCAGAGAACTATTATGTCTCCTTTAATGCTAAAAAAAGGTATGTTGTACCTTTATGCTTACATAATAATAAATCAGTTCGCTTAAATCAAATATCTAGTAAGTGCCAAAAATTATTAGATGAATATTTAAACTATGAAGATGCAAAATACGCTTATGCTGAAGAAATAGTCAAAATTGATGAAATAATTTCATATGCTAAGGAAAAGAGACTAATTAAAGATTAAAAAGCTAAAAAAACAAGAAAAATCTTGTAAATACATATAATATATGGTAAGATATATTTGGCTTTTTCAAAAACACACAATACTGATTTAAATGCCTAGTGCCTAAAGGGTGGTGTTTAAAGATGAAGTATTGGAGGATAATAACAAAAGGAGGAAGATTATGTCAGTTGTGTCAATGAATTATTTATTAGAAGCTGGAGTTCACTTTGGTCATCAAACCAAAAGATGGAATCCAAAAATGAAAGAGTATATTTTTACTTCAAGAGATGATATTTATATTATCGATTTACAAAAAACAGCTAAAAAAATAGAAGAAGCATACAATGCTTTATATTCTATAGCAGCTAATGGTGGGAAAGTTTTATTTGTAGGAACTAGAAAACAAGCTAGTGAAGCAATAAAAGAAGAAGCAATCAGATCTAATTCTTATTATGTTAATGTAAGATGGTTAGGTGGAACCTTAACTAATTTTAAAACAATTAGAAGAAGAGTTAAAAGATTAGAAGAAATCGAAAAGATGGAAAAAGACGGTGTTTTTGACCGTTTACCTAAAAAAGAAGTAATTGGTATCAAAAAAGAATACGATAAACTAAATAATATTTTAGCTGGTATTCGTGATATGTACAAATTACCAGATGCTATGTATATAGTAGATCCATCTAAAGAAGAAATAGCAATCAGAGAGGCTAGAAAATTAAATATTCCAGTATTTGGAATCGTTGATACTAATTGCGATCCTGATATGGTAGATTATGTAATTCCTGGTAATGATGATGCTATTCGTGCTGTCAAATTAATTACAGGTGTAATGGCTAATGCTGTTGTAACTGCTGGTGGTGGAAAAGCAATTGATTTTGTTTCAGAAGAAGATAAACAAAAAAATGTTAATGCTGATGAAATAATGCAAAAAGCTTTAGAAACTGTTAAGAGAAAAGAAGACAGAAAACCTTTTACTCCAAGAGATAAAAATAATTTTAGAAATGATCGTTATAAAAGACCACAATTTCATAGAGAAGTAGAAAGAAATAATTCAAAACCTATTAGTAAACCAATTCGTAAAGAAGAAACTGTTGTTGTAAAAGAAAAACAAGAAGAAAAAGTCCAAGAAAATCATATTGATTTATCTAAATTAACAGTTGCAGAATTACGTGAAATGGCTAAAAACAAAGACATTAAAGGTTATTCAACATTAAAAAAAGCTGAATTAATTGATGTTTTAAAATAAAAACTAAGATGATTTTTGAAAAATCATCTTTAATTTTAAGGAGGAAAAAATATGATAAGTGCTAGTTTAGTAAAAGAATTAAGAGAAGCTACAGGAGCAGGAATGCTTGATTGTAAAAAAGCTTTAGAAGCAAATAATGGTAACCTTGAAGCATCTATTGATTGGCTTAGAGAAAAAGGTATTTCCAAAGCTGCAAAAAAAGCTGACCGTATTGCTGCTGAAGGACTTGCTGGAATAAGTGTTAGTGGTAACAAAGCTGTTATCGTTGAAGTTAATTCAGAAACTGATTTTGTTGCTAAAAATGAAGAGTTTAAAGGACTAGTTAATACTATTTTAACTGTTATTATGAATAATAATGTTAAAAAAGTAGAAGAAGCTTTAGAGCTTAAAACAGAAGAAGGTAAATTATCAGATGTTATTATTGCTAAAACATCTAAAATTGGTGAGAAATTAAGCTTAAGAAGATTTGTTGTTCTTTCTAAAGAAGATAATGAAACTTTTGGTTCTTATATTCACATGGGTGGTAAGATTGCCGTTTTAACAGTAATTGAAGGAGCAAATGAAGAAGTTGCTAAAGATGTTGCTATGCATGCTGCTGCTATGCGTCCATTATATGTAACTAAAGAAGAAGTACCATCAGAAGAACTAGAAAAAGAAAGAGAAGTTCTTAAAGAACAAGCTATTAATGAGGGCAAACCTGCAGAAATAGCTGAAAAGATGGTAGCTGGTCGTATTCAAAAATATTACAAAGAAATATGTTTAGAAGAACAACCATTTATTAAAGATGGGGATATTAGTGTTGCTACTTATGTCAAAAATAATGGTGGCAAAATTAAAACAATGACTCGTTATGAAGTTGGCGAAGGAATGGAAAAAAGAGAAGAAGACTTTGCTTGTGAAGTAATGAAACAAATTAATAAAAATTAATGGAAAAAATTCATTAATTTTTTATTACTTATTAGCAAATGTTAAAAAAAGGCTAAAAAAAATACCTAAAATGAATAATATATAATTATATATTATTTCTAAAGCTAGTATAAACAGGTTTTCCCATTAATAGACTAATATTTTAAAAACCGGAATAAAATTGAAAATTATAATTTTCTATTAATATACGGTGTTGGTAATTTACGCAACTAATACTATATATTATAGAAATAAAAAATCTTCTGATGAAGATTTTTTATGTGTCTAGAAATGTTGCTTTTTCTTTATTTAAGATAGTTATTTTACAATTCATATTAAATATTTTATTAAAATTATTAATATCAGTGAAAAGTTCATAAGTTATTTTATCATCATAATTTTTCCTGATTATCTGTATATCTTTTAGTAGAAAATCAATTTCTTTGCTATCAGTATAATTAAACTCAATCAATATTTTATAACCTTCAATTAATTTAACAAAATCAGCTTTCACCAAAGTTTGACTAATACTTTTATTATAAGCTCTAATTAATCCTCCCGCACCTAGTTTAATACCGCCAAAATAGCGAATAACAATAGCTAAAATATAATTCAACTCATTTTTCTCAAGTACGGTTAAAATTGGCTTGCCAGCAGTCCCTGATGGTTCACCATCATCATATGCTTTATTGACTCTGTCTATAATATAAGCGTAGCAGTAATGCGTAGCATCTTTATATAACTTTTTAATATCATTTATTTTTTTCTCAATATCATCATAACTATTGATTTTAGTAATAAAAGTTATAAATCGTGAGTTTTTAATTACTAATTCATTAGTTATATCATTTTTGATTGTTTTCAATTTATCAAATCCTAACTATAAAAGACTTTTTCTCATAATAATATATTACTATTAATTTTATATTTAAGCAACTAGTTTATAAATGTATTAATATTTGATATAATAAATGTATTGAAGGTGATAACATGTTTAAAGAAAAACTATCGCTAGTTCCCCAAAAACCGGGGTGCTATCTCATGAAAAATATCGATGGCACTATTATTTATGTGGGTAAAGCTAAAAAGCTAAAAAATCGGTTAAGTTCATATTTTAGGGGAAAACATACTGGTAAAACAGCAAAACTAGTAAGTGAAATTATTGATTTTGAATATGTTGTAGTTAGCTCAGAAACAGAATCACTGATTTTAGAACTAAATTTAATAAAAAAATATGATCCTAAATATAATATTCTCCTTAGAGATGATAAGAGTTATCCATATATTGAACTTACTAATGAAAAAGCACCTCGTTTATTAGTTGTAAGAAATATTAATCGCAAAAAAAATCACACACATCTTTTTGGACCATATCCTAATGTAAGTGCTGCTCGTAATACGGTTAATTTACTTAATCGTATGTATCCACTTAGAAAATGTCAAACATATCCAAAGAAACCCTGTCTATATTTTCATATTAATCAATGTCTAGGTTATTGTGTTAATGACATTTCTAAAGATAAAGTAAAACAAATGACTAGTGATATTATTAAATTTTTAAAAGGTGATCACACTTTGGTAACTGAAAAAATTAAACAAGAAATGTTTAGAGAAAGTGAAAAGTTAAATTATGAGAAAGCAAAAGAATTAAAAGAACTGCTAGATTATATTGAAATAATTTTAGTAAAACAAAAAGTTGAGATACATGACAATGTTGATCGTGATATATTTGGCTATCACTTTGACAAAGGTTATTTATCAATACAAGTTTTCTTCATTAGAAATGGTAAAATAATTGAAAGATATTCTAAAATAATAACTGTTGTTGATGAAGTGTTAGAAGAACTCACTAGATTTATTGCGCTTTTTTATCAAAAAAAATTTCTTTTGCCAAAAGAAATATTAGTCCCAGTGGGAGTGGACAATAAGCTTTTAAACGACTTTTTTAAAACTAAAGTTATTATTCCCCAAAAAGGTCTTAAACACAATCTAATATTAATGGCCAATAAAAATGCTGAAGTATTATTGCATGAAGAGTTTGAGTTAATAAAAAAAGATGAATTTAAAACAATAGAAGCCAATGAAGAATTAAAAAAAATATTAAAATTAGATAAATTAGATCGCATTGAAATTTTTGATAATTCTAATTTGTTTGGTAGTTTTAATGTATCAGGGATGGTCGTCTTTGTAGATGGTAAACCTAGTAAAAATGACTATCGTAAATATAAGATAACTAATGATAAAAATGATGATTATGGAACGATGAAAGAAGTAATTTATCGCAGATATTTTCGAGTTTTAACAGATAACTTAGTTAGACCAGATTTAATTATTGTTGATGGTGGCTTAGGACAAATAAATATTGCTAAAAAGGTTTTAGAAACATTAAATTTAAATATACCAGTTATTGGACTAAAAAAGGATAAATATCATAGCACTAATCAGTTATTAGCCTTTGATCCCATTGAAACAATTACCATTGATAAAAAAAGTAATCTGTTTCATTATTTAGAAAGAATGCAGGATGAGGTTCATAATTATACAATTAGTTATCATAAACAAATAAGGAGTAAAGGGTCTTTAGAAAGTGTTTTAGATAATATTGAAGGTATAGGACCGAAAAGAAAAAAAGATCTTTTAAAAAAATATAAAACAATAATAAAAATGAAAGAATTAAGTCTTGAAGAAATACAAACTATTTTACCAATTAAAGTTGCGCAAAATTTATATAATGTTTTAAAAGATTACATATTGTGATATAATGTGACTATAGGAGGATGTATGGGGAATTTAGGATTAATTGTCATGGATAATTTTAAAGAATTTGGGGAAAAAGTTAATAAACATATTCAGGAAATTAATAATACAACTACCGATTATATCATAAAAAAAGATGCAGTTAGATTTAATAATGGCGAAGGAAAAGTACTCATTAAAGAAACGGTTAGGCAGAAAGATATTTTTATTATTTCTGATATTGGTAATTATAATTGTGCTTATAACATGTTTGGCTTTGAAAATCATATGAGTCCAGATGATCATTTTCAGGACATTAAGAGAGTTATTTCTGCTATCAGTGGTAACACAGAAACAATCAATTTAATAACACCATTACTATATGCAGCTCGTCAACATAAAAGAAAAGGTAGGGAATCGTTAGATTGTGCGATTGCTCTTCAAGAACTTGAAAGACTAGGAATCAAAACATTAATTACGTTTGATGTTCATGATCCTAATGTCCAAAATGCTGTACCATGTCTTTCATTTGAAAACTTTTATCCAACCAGGATTATGATTGAAGATTTTATGCAAAAAGAAGATATTAAGCTTGATAATATCTTAGTAGTAAGTCCAGATACAGGAGCAGTTGATAGGGCGAGATATTATGCTGATACTCTAAAAACAGATGTCGGAATGTTTTATAAAAGGCGGGATTTATCAGTTGTTATAGATGGCAAAAATCCAATTGTAGCACATGAATACATGGGTAGAGAAGTAAATGGCAAAGATATTATTATTGTCGATGATATGATAGCATCTGGTGGTTCTGTTTTAGAAGTAGCTAGTGAACTAAAAAGAAGAGGCGCTAAAAAAATATATGTATTTGTTACTTTTGCTTTTTTTACTAAAGGAATAGAAGAATTTAATGAGGCTAACCAAAAAGGAGAAATAACTAAAATATATGCTACTAATTTAACATATGTATCAAAAGAAATTAGAGATACAAAATGGTTTGAAGAAGTTGATTGTTCTTATTTTGTAGCACAAATTATTAGTATTCTTCATAAGAAGCAGTCATTATCACCAATACTTGGTAATAAACATATAGTAATTAATAATCATAAAAAAGAGGTAAAATGTTAAAAGTAATTTAATAAATATAAACAAAAAAACAGAATTTATTTTCTGTTTTTTGCATTATTTATTAAACCTTCAAATAATGGATGACTTTTAGTAGGTCTACTTTTAAACTCTGGATGAAATTGACAAGCAATAAAATAAGGATGATTTTTTAATTCAATAATTTCTGTTAGATTACTTTGTTTATTTATACCAGAAAAAACAATTCCTTTACTTTCTAAAAGTTCTCTATATTTATTATTAAACTCATAACGATGGCGATGTCTTTCTAAAATAACACTTTGTTGATATAATTTTTTAGCTAAAGTATTTTCAGAAATATAACATTCATAGTTACCAAGACGCATCGTGCCACCTAAATTAACAATCGCTTTTTGTTCTGACATCATATCAATAATAGGATCACTAGTAAGTTCATTGAACTCCGTTGAATCAGCATCCTTGATATTACAAACGTTACGTGCAAATTCAATGATTGCTAGTTGCATCCCTAAACATATACCTAAAAATGGTATTTTGTTAACTCTAGCATATTTAATAGCACTTATTTTTCCATTAATTCCTCTAGAACCAAATCCTCCTGGAACTAAGATTCCATCAACATCTTTAAAAGTATTATCTAAGTTATTTTCATCTTCTAATTTTTCTGAATCAACCCATTTAATATTAACCTTAGTTTGATATTTGTATCCTGCATGTTTTAAAGACTCAGCTACTGATAAATAAGCATCGTGAAGTTCAACATATTTACCAACTAAAGCAATAGTAACTTGGCCAGATAAATTATCAACTGTTTTAATCAGTTTTTTCCAGTAATCTAAATCAATTTCCTTTATTTTCATGTCAAATTGTTTTAAAATAGTTTCATCAATATGTTGTTCATAAAAATTAATAGGAATTTGATAAATGTTTTTTACATCAACAGCTTCAATAATATTCTCTTTATTTAAACTACAATACAAAGCAATTTTATTTTTGATGTCTTCTCCTAAATTTTGTGGAGCGCGGCAAACAATAATATCAGGTTGTATACCAAGACCACGAAGTTCAATAACACTGTGCTGAGTAGGTTTAGTTTTAAGTTCACCTGAACCATAAATATAAGGAATTAAAGTAGTATGAACAAATAAAGTGTTATTACTACCAAGTTCATTTCTAATTTGCCTTAAAGACTCAATAAATGATAATGATTCGATATCACCAATAGTACCACCAATTTCGGTAATAATGATATCAGCTTGTGATGTTGAAGCAGCTTCATAAACCTTACTTTTGATTTCATTGGTAATATGAGGCACAATTTGGACAGTCCCTCCTAAATAATCACCACGTCTTTCTTTTTCAATGACTGATGAAAAAATTTTGCCAGAAGAAATGCTAGAAGTATAATTAAGTTCTTCATCAATAAAACGTTCATAGTGACCTAAATCAAGGTCTGTTTCACTACCATCAGCAGTAACAAAAACTTCACCATGTTGATAAGGTGACATTGTTCCTGGATCAACATTGATATAAGGATCAAACTTTTGCATAAATACTTTATAGCCACGAGCTTTTAGTAATAATGCAATGGAAGAAGCGGTTATTCCTTTACCTAGTCCTGAAACAACTCCTCCTGTTACAAATACATATTTTGCCATAAACACCCTCCTTCAAATAACAAAATAAAAAAATAACAAAAAAAGCTAGAGAACTTTCTCTAGGCTCTTTTTAATTATAACATTACTTATAAAAAAAATAAATATTATTTGTCAAAATAAGTAAAATATTGTATAATAATCAATCAAGTAGGAGCAGGGTGATTATTTTGAAATTAGATGATTATAAAAGTAGAGCACTTAGTCTAATAAGTGATTATTATTTTAATAAAAATGATGACAAGACTTTAAAAAAATTTAGTTCAATATATCCTTTTACAACAGAGAATATAGCAGGTTATTTTAAACAAATTGATTTTAACGGCAAAGAAGTATTAACTGTCTGTGCTTCCGGAGATCATATTTTAAATGCAATATTACTGGGAGCATCTAACGTTGATGTTTTTGATGTTAATCCTTTAACTGTGTTTTATCTTCATCTTAAGATGGCAGCTATAGAGGCTTTAAGTTACGAAGAATATATTAATTTCTTTTGTTATAAAAATTATAATTTGTTTTTATATCCCAATTTTAATAGTTTTAGTAAAACATTATTTAATAAAATAGAACCTTTTTTAAGAGGTGATAGTAAAAGTTTTTGGACGTATCTTTTTTCTAAAGAAGAAGGCCTTGCGATTAGAAGCTCACCTCTTTTTTCAAGTGATGAATTGCATTATAAAATTTTATCAGAAGCTAATCTTTATTTAGAAGAAGCAAACTATTATAAATTAAGAGATAAAATAAAAGATTTTCCTATTAATTTTTATCAACGTAATATTTTAGATTTACCTAGTATAAATGGAAAATATGACTTAATTTTTTTATCCAATATTTGTTGTTATTTAAACTTACTTTATAGTGAAAACCATTTAGTTAATTTTAAACAAACTGTTTTAGAAATTAGTCAAATGCTTAAACTAGATGGTTTATTATATTATGGTTATTTATATTCTGTTGAAACTGATGATCATTTTGAACATGAACCCCCAATATATGATAGTTATAAAAGAAAAATTATATTTGATGGTCCAGAATATCGTGAACTTTATTTTAAAGGAATAAACGCAATAGGTAATTTCA
>JAQUUG010000012.1 GCA_028693965.1 Bacilli bacterium | reverse complement strand
AAATGAAAGTTATATTTTTAAAAGATGTTAAAAATCAAGGTAAAAAAGGAGAAATCAAGGAAGTATCAGATGGATATGGCAAAAATTTTTTAATAAAAAATGGTTTTGCTGTTTTATTAACTAAAACAAGTGCTCAAAAATTGGAAGAAGCAAACTTAAAGGAAGATTTAAAGGAAAAAGAATTATACGATGAAGCTATAGAAATAAAAAAAATATTAGAGAAAACTAAATTAACATTTTATGTAAAAACAGGAAAAGAAGATAAAATTTTTGGTAAAATAAGTTCTAAGCAAATAGAACAAGCTTTAAAACAAAAAAAAATCGATATAGATAAGAAAAAGATAAAACTAAAAGAAGATATAATATCATTAGGATATCATGAAGTAGAAATATGTTTATATAGTAATGTCATAGCGACCTTAAAATTAGAATTGTTAAAAGAAGGTGCGAAAAATGAATAAAGAAATGCCTAATAATATTAATGCTGAGCAGGCTGTTTTAGGATCAATGTTTGTAAGCAAATATGCTCTTCAAAAATGTGTGGAAGAATTAAGTAGTGAAATCTTTTATTTAGATAGTCATAGTAAGATTTTTACCGTAATAAAAGATTTATCAGAAAAGAATATTCCAATTGATTTTACGACTGTTGTTAGCGAACTAGATAAACGAAAATGGTTAGATAGTATTGGTAATGTTGAATACATAACAGAAATAATCAATATTGTTCCTAGTGCTGTAAATATAGATGAATATGTTAAAATAGTCACAGAAAAAGCTATTTTAAGAAAATTGATTGAAAAAAGTAGCAATATAGCTAGTGAAGCCTATAAAGAAAATAAAGATTTATCAGAAGTACTTGATAATGCTGAACAAACAATACTTAGTGTTGTTAAAACACGAAAGGGTACAGAGTTTAGAACAATTCAAGATGTTTTGTTTAAAACACAACAAGATTTGGAAAAATTATCACAAACAAAAGGAGAAATTACAGGAATAGCTACGGGTTTTTATGATATAGATAGGATTACTTCTGGGCTACATGCTAATGAATTAATTATTATAGCTGCAAGACCAGGTTTAGGAAAAACAGCTTTTGCTATTAATTTAGCGACCAATATTGCTATTAATTCTAAAAAAAGCATTGCTTTATTCAATATGGAAATGGGAGCTGAGCAATTAGCTACTCGTATGCTTTCATCAGTTGGTCAAATTAATGGTAATCGTTTAAAAACGGGTTATTTGGAACATAATGATTGGAAAAGAATTAATGAGGCTATTAGTCGTTTAGCTGATACAAAAATATTTATGGATGATACTCCAGGAATGACTATATCTGAAATAAGAGCTAAATGTCGCCGACTTGCTAGTACACCAGATGGGATTGATTTAGTAATTATTGATTATTTGCAGTTAATTAGTGGATCAGCGCGTTACGCTGGAAATCGTCAACAAGAAGTTTCTGAAATTTCACGTTCTTTAAAGACTTTAGCAATGGAACTTAATATTCCTGTTATCGCTTTAGCGCAACTTTCTCGTTCAGTTGAAGGTAGAGAAGATAAAAGACCACTTCTTTCTGATCTAAGAGAATCAGGTTCTATTGAACAAGATGCTGATATTGTCGCTTTCTTATATCGAGATGATTATTATAATAAGGAAGCTGCTATTGATGAAAACACTAGTCACAGTGAATTTATTATAGCTAAACACCGTAGCGGACCAACTGCTACAATAGACCTGCTTTTTAAAAGAGATATTAGTAAATTTGATAATATGATTAAAGAACAATAATTATATTTGTCAAAAGTACACAAAAAACAGAAAGGATTTGTATTCAGTATGAAAGTAAGTGTATTAGCTAGTGGTAGTAAAGGAAATTCTACCTATATTGAGAGCTTAGATAGTTGTTTTTTAATTGATTTAGGGGTATCTACACACTACATAGAACAAAAACTTTATGAACTTGATGTTACTGCAAGAAGTATTGCTGCTATTATAATTACGCATACACATATTGATCATGTCAGTGGATTAAAAGTATTTTATAAAAAATATCATCCCAAAGTGTATTTAACAAAAGAAATGTATGATGTATTATCTAAAACAATGACTTTAGATGATTATTATATAATTAATGAAGAGTTTATGATTGGAAACATCAAAATAACACCTTTTAAAGCGTCTCACGACGTTGAAGTTAATGGTTATATTATAGAAGAAGGAATTAAAAAAATATTATATCTTACTGATACAGGATATATTAATCGAAAATATTATTCTTTATTAAGTAATTTAGATATGTATATTATAGAAAGTAATCATGATATTGAAATGCTTATGAATGGAAATAGACCTTATCATATTAAACAACGTATTTTAGGTGATAATGGACATCTTTCTAACAAACAAACAAGTGAGTATTTAAATAAATTTTGTGGTGATAAAACTAAATGCATTATTTTAGCTCATTTAAGTCATGACAACAATGATCCTGTTTTAGCTGTACAAACAATAAAAGAGGCTTTAAAAGAGAAAAATATTACTGTTTCTATTGCTGAGCAAAATGAAAAAATGGAGCTTTTAGAAATATGATTAAAATAATATGTGTGGGGAAACTAAAAGAAAAATATTTAACTTTAGCGCTCAATGAATATCTTAAAAGAATTAGTAAATATACTAAAATAGATATAATTGAGGTTGATGATGTTAATTTACCGAATATAGAGATAAATAAAATTAAAGAACAAGAACAAATATTAAAATATATTAATAAAAGTGATTATGTTATCACTCTAGAGATAGATGGTAAACAAATGAATTCTCTAGAATTTGCTGAAATGATTGATCAAACATTTCAAAAAACTAGCAATTTAATATTTATAATAGGTGGGTCATATGGATTAGGTGAAAACATTAAAAAGATAAGTAAACAAGCTATATCTTTTTCTAAACTAACTTTTCCCCATCAATTATTTCGTATTATTTTATTAGAACAAATATATAGGAGTTATAAAATTAATAATAATGAATCTTATCATAAATAATTGTATAAAAAAAATAAAAGAGGCCACTATTTAATAGGAGGCCTTTTATGAAGAAAACATTAATTTTAGTTATTATATTTTTAGCTTTTTTAACGGTAATTAATAAAGCTGATGCCACTGTATTAATTATTCCTAATGAAGCCATTAGATTAAGAATAATACCTAATAGTAATAGTGATGAAGACATTGATATTAAAAATAAAGTAAAAAGTGAACTTGAAAAAACATTAGTTCAAACCGTAGCAAATACAGCTAACATTGATGAAGCAAGGGAAACTATAAAAAACAATTTAGATAAATTAGATCAAGTAGTTTCTACTTTATTAAAAAATGAAAATTATTCTCTTAATTATAAAATTAGTTATGCATTAAACTATTTTCCAGAAAAAGAATATAAAGGAACCATTTATAAAGAAGGTTATTATGAATCAGTATTAGTAACTTTAGGAGAAGGTAATGGTGATAATTGGTGGTGCGTTTTATTTCCTCCTTTATGTTTAATTGAAGTCACAGAATCAGATAAAGATGAAGTAGAATACCAATTTTTTATTAAAGAAATTATTGATAAATATTTATAGAATAAAAAACCTCATATTAACTAAACTTTAATAGGAGGCTTTTTAATGATTATAGTTTTTTTAATTGCCATTAGTGTGAGCATAGATGCTTTTTCTTTAGCGTTACTTTACGGGACCAAACCGTTTAATTGTAAAGATATATGTAAATTATCTTTTCTAGTTGGAACATTCCATTTTTTTATGCCTTTAATTGGCATAACAATAGGTAATATAATCATAAATTATATTAATTTGCCTATTTCGCTAACGGTTTTTTTAATTTTTACTTTAATTGGTATTGAAATGCTTAAGAGTACATCTGAAAATCAAAAGCAAAAGCTAGATATGATGGAACATTTTTTGTTTGCTTTTACAGTAAGCGTTGATAGTTTTACAGTTGGTTTAGTACTTTTTAAATTTACGCATCATTACTTGTTTGCATCAATTATTTTCTTTTTATCAAGCTTTGCTTTTACTTATGGAGGATTAATGTTAGGAAAAAAAATAAATCAAAAATTAGGAATTATATCTACTAAAATAGGGGGATTAATACTAATAATGATAGGATTATTTAATTTTTTTCATCTTTTTTAGAAATATTGAGATATTTAAAATAATTATTATAATAAATAATCCTATAGTGAAAACAGATGAAAAAGTTTTGTTTATGAAATTTAATCCAGCATTTACATTATAAAATGTTTTAAGAATAAAAATTGTAGAAAGAATAATTGGAAAAATTAAAAAAACAAGTTTAAATTTTTCTTTTTTTATGTGAAATAATTGATTAAAATATATGTATAAGTAATGAAGACATAAACAACTAGTCATGAACATACTAAATATCCAGTGGGTGGTAGTAAAATTTTCAACATTTTCTATAACACTGGCAATTAGAATTTTTTTATGAACATAATAAGAAGGATAACGATATATTTTAGCTAAATCGACTCCAATGACTGTTTCTATTACAAAGGTAATTAGAACATTTATAAGTAGTGTAAATGAATATGAAAAAACTAAGTATTTAGTAAGTTTATGATTATCTTTAATATTTGATTTAGGAATTATTGTTAATATTATAAAGGGAAAAATGGTATAACAAAGAAAATGAATAGATTCTTTTAATGGGCAAAGAAAACCAGAACTTAAAAATGGTTTTAAGTTTTCAATATTAATATATTTTGACAAAACAATAGTAACAAAAACGTAAAAAAAGAAAATAATGTAAAATAGAATTTCGCTAGAACGGCAAATAGTGGCAATACCTTTATAAGTCATATATAATGTAGGAACAATTAATATAAAGGCTATAAACATTTCAGGAGTTTCTGTTAAATACTTTAGAGCTGTAAAATTTACAATTGTCCAATCAATGCAAGAAAATAGTATAAAAACATATAGAGCTAGTAGAAAGTTAACAATAAATGCTAATTTTTTAGTAAATAAAGTATTAATTTTATCAATAATATTTTTAGTGGGTTCATAGTTAATAATTTTAATAATTAAAAAAAGGGGAATAAAACCTATAATTAAAGACAATATAGTAGCAATCCATGAGTCATGACTAGCATTGAAAAAAAGAAAAACAGAAGCCGTTCCTTCATACATTGAAGTACCAATAAAAGTGCCAAGAATAACATATTGAAAAACAGAAATAATTTCATTTTTCTTTTCCATTTTATTCCTCCTTTGCTCCTTCTAAAATAGAACCTTTACGCTTAATTAATAAATCAACATTTATTTCGTAGTCAAGATTTATAAATAAATTATTCCAATTATAACTATTTTCATTCCAGTATTCTTGATTGTTACGATATAAATATTGACCAAATCCAAATATATCTGTCCCAAATTGTTTTTGGACTGTTTCTATAGATGATTCAATCATTTTTTTTATTTGTTTTTCAGCCATTTCTTCAATTTTTTCTAAACCTTTTTTAGTTGTTATATTGTTATTACAATTCAGCTCAGAAAGATAAGCAATTGTTTTAACATTAATAATAGCTTTGGGAAGATTTTGTTCAATTGATACAGTAAAATCTGAGCTGCTTTCTATAATTTCAGTTGCTGCATAATTTTTTTCATCACACTTAAAGGAAATAACTCCATAAGAAATATTATTTGTAATGAAATTATAACCTATACCATCATTTTTATCTAAAAATCCTACTAAAGTGTCATCATTAAAAACAGCTAAATTATCTAATATAATATTAGTTTTAGTTTCTGATGATTCAGTATTTTCAGCACTATTTCCTTCTTCAGTAGAACCAATAATGATAGAAGCTGGTAAAACCGCTTCTATGCCCTCGGCATATATAGTAGCTAATAATTCATCATATGATATTTCTCTTATAGAACTTTCATAAACATCAGCATTATTAATAGTTTTAATTAAATCTTGAGTTGGGAAATTTTCTAAAGGTGTTATTATTTTAATAATATCACTAGCTTTACTGTCTTTAGAAATTAAAACTTTAAATTGTTTTCGTGATTCAGGATCGCGAAGAAAAAAATCAATAATATTACTAATGCCATCATAAGCAACAGATTCATCAATAATGATTAGTTCCATATGACCGATATATAATTTATAAGGTGATTGTAGAACAATATTACGAAGAGCTTCGTGCATAGTTTTACCAGTAACATTTAAAACGGTAATAGGATTTGTATTTGAACTAGTACTAGTACCACTTTCAGAAGAACCTTTTTTAGCATTCATTATTTGTACAGATACTTCATAAGTATCGTTAGCTTTATCAATAGCTATTGCGGAGACTATAGCCATATCATTTAATTCTCTATAATTCCAACAACCAGTAAGAAAAAGAGGTAAAATTAATATAATTAATTTTTTCATTAAATACCTCCCTGTTTGCTGGTATTTTTTGTAGTAGTTTTTGATTTTTTAAAAAATTTATTATAAAATTTAGGGAAAATGCCATTAAATACATCTTGTTTAATTAAAGGTGCATAAGGAATCATATATGGTTTGCCAAAGGAATTAATGCTAGTGATATTAGCAATAAAGATAAGACCAGCAACAACAATTCCCATTACACCAGCAATGGAAGCTCCGGCCAGAAAAATAAATCGCCACCATCTTATGCCACTTGCTACATCATCAAAACTAATGATTAAACCACTAATTGAAGTTAACGCAATAACAATAACCATAATTGGTGATACTATTCCCGCATTGACTGCGGCATCTCCTAAAACAAGGGCTCCAACGATTGATAGTGAGCTACCAATTGTTATGGGAACTCTTATATCAGTCTCTTTTAAAACTTCAAATGTGATAGTCATTATTATTGCTTCGATAACACTAGAAAAAGGAACACCATCTCGCTGTGTTGAAAAATTTATTAATAATTTGGAGGGAATTGTTTCATGATTATAGGTTGTAATAGCTATATAAATAGCAGGAGTTAAAATAGTTATAAAAAAAGCTAAAAGGCGAATAGTTCGATTAAAAAAAGTATTAATGTTTCTAATATATAAATCGTCGGGTGTATGGAAAAAATCTTCAAAGAAAATAGGAACTACGGCAACATAAGGACTATTTTCTAAAATTAATGCAATTCGACCATCAACAAGCATATTAGTTACCTGATCAGGTCTTTCTGTTTCCATAAAATTAGGTAAAACGTTTTTCTCATTAGTTGATATAATGTCTATAATCTGTGTTGCGTCAAGAATAATATCAATATCAATATTTTCAATTTTATTAATTATATAGTTATACAAATGATCATCAACAATACCTTTAATAGATAAAATAGCTAGTTTACTTTGACCGATATTTCCTACTATAGTTTCTTTAATCTGTAAATTTTTTGTTTTTAACCTTTTTTTTATTAAGCCAATATTAGATTGATAACTTTCACTAAAGGCATCTTTTGGGCCTTTTAATGTTTTTTCATTTTGAGCAGGAGCAATATCACTATTTAAAATGGCTTTTGTTTCAAAACAAACGGCTTCATTAAAACCATCTATTAAAATAACCGTAAAGCCACTTAATAAATTATAATAAAGTTTTTTAAAGTCGTTTACAATACTGGTTTTATGGATAGGAAGGCTTTCAGTTAAATAAGTAATAATGTCTTGCTTTTTTTTATATCTATTTTCAACATTTAAATTTTTTAAAATGAAATTATTTATTGTCATACGATCAGACATACTTTCACTAAACAAAACACATAAATTATAGTCAAAAAACTTGGTTTTTTTTATAATGATATCTGGGTTATTATTAGTTTGTTCATTAATAATACTTAAGTTTCTAACTAATTCTTTATATAATTTTTCCATATAAAAACTCCTTTTTAACTATTATTACCAAAAACTAATTTTTTAATACTTCTAAAATAGAGTACAAAGCTGTAAAGTAACAATATTTTATTTGACATGTAATTAAAAAAAGTTTATGATTATTAGAGGAGGAATGTTATGTTAGTAAATGCTAAAGAAATACTTTTAAATGCCAAAAAAAACAAATATGCGGTAGCGCATTTTAATATTAATAACTTAGAATGGGCAAAATTTATTTTAGAACAATGTGAACTTGATAAAACACCAGTTATTTTAGGTGTCAGTGAAGGCGCTACTAAATATATGGGTGGATATAGTGTCGTATCGGCAATTGTAAAGGAATTAATTAAAAATTTAAACATTAGTGTTCCGGTTGTTTTACATTTAGATCATGGTAGTAGTTATGAAAGCTGCGTAAAAGCTATTGAAAGTGGTTTTACATCAGTCATGATTGATGCATCTAAATACTCTTTAGATAAAAATATAGAAATTACTAAAAAAGTTACCTTATTTGCTTCAAAGTATAATGTTACAGTTGAAGCTGAAATAGGCAAAATAGGTGGCAATGAAGATGGAAATGAAAATGATATTGTTTACGCTGATCCAGATGAATGCATGAAGTTAGTCTCAGAAACCAATATTGATTTTTTAGCGCCAGCTTTGGGAAGTGTTCATGGCATATATAAAGGTGAACCTAAATTAGATTTTGTTAAAATGGAAAAAATAGCTAAAGAAAATATGACACCATTAGTTTTACATGGTGGTTCAGGCATTCCAGATTGGCAAATAAAAAAAGCTATTGAATGTGGGATAAGTAAAATTAACATAAATACTGAATTACAAATAGTTTGGAGCAAAGCTGTTAGATTATTTTTAAATAGTGATGAAAAAGTGTATGACCCACGCAAAATCATAAAAGCTGGTGAAAAAGCTATAAAAGAAGAAGTAAGAAATAAAAATATTTTATTAGGTTCTTACCAAAAAGTATAAACACCAAATGAAAATAAAAACATATTAATATATAGAAGTGACTAGGAGGAATCTATGGACAAGATGGTAATTGAAGGTAATAAACCTCTAAAAGGAGTTATTAAAGTAGGTGGCGCTAAAAACAGTGCAGTTGCTTTGATACCTGCTTCATTATTGTCAGATGACAAGGTAATAATTGATAATATTCCCAATATAACAGACATTGAAGCTTTAAATGAAATTCTAGAATATCTTGGAGCTAAAGTAAAAAGAGAAAATGAACAAATGACAATAGATGCAACAACAATTATTAATAGATCAATTCCTGAAACAATATCAAAAAAATTAAGAGCATCTTATTATTTTATGGCTGCTTTACTTGGAAAATATAAATATGTTGAAATGTATTTTCCTGGAGGTTGCGCTATTGGAGCAAGACCAATTGATCAAACATTAAAAGGTTTTGAATCGTTAGGAGCGACGATTAAGGTTGAAGGTAATAAATACATTATTAGTGCTGATAAACTAGTGGGTGGGCATGTTTATTTAGATATGCCTAGTGTTGGAGCGACGATTAATACTATTTTAGCGGCAGTTAAAGCTGAAGGAGAAACAATTATCGAAAATGCTGCTCGTGAACCGGAAATAGTAAATGTGGCTGTTTTCCTAAATAATATGGGAGCTAAAATAACTGGCGCTGGAACGAATGAAATAAGAATTAAAGGTGTTGAAAAACTAAGTTCATCTTTTATAGAAGTAATTCCTGATCGGATTGAAGCTGGTACTTATATAATTGCGGGAGCTTTATTAGGGGAGAATTTAAAGATAGAAAACATTATTCCAGAACATGTGGAATCTTTAACTTTAAAATTAAAAGAAATGGGTGTTAGTTTTGAAATGGGAAGTAACCATATATGTGTAAACAAAACACCAAATCTAAAAGCCGTTAATATTAAAACCTTGGGTTATCCTGGGTTTCCAACGGATTTACAACAACCATTAACCGTTTTATTAACACAGTGTAATGGTAAATCAACTTTGGAAGAAACAATATATGAAAATAGGTTTAAAAATATTCCATACTTAAATAATATGGGAGCTAATATTAAGTTAGTTAATAATAAAAACATTGAAATAATAGGAAAAACGAACTTAAGTGGTCAAGAAGTAACTGCCACTGATTTAAGAGCAGGAGCAGCTATGGTCTTAGCAGGATTGATTGCTGAGGGAACAACAGTAATTACTGAAATTGAACATGTTTTAAGAGGATACGAAAATATTGTACAAAAGTTGCATAATGTAGGTGCTAAAATAAGAATTGAATAAATATAATTAAATAGAGTTTGTACTCTATTTTTTTAGAGGAGGAAATTATGAAAATTAAAACTTTATTAGTAGCAACTATTATTATGCTGTTTGTTTTCCTTATTTATTTAACAACTTTAGATAAAAAAATATATTATGTGTCAATTGGAGATGACTTAGCTTTAGGAACAACACCGTATGGTAATACTGACTATGGCTATAGTGATTATGTAAAAGATTATTTAAAAAGTAAAAATATATTAGAAACATATGTTACTGAATTTAGTAATGCTAATTATCGTGTTACTGATTTTATTAAAGATATAGAAGCTAATGTTAAAGTAGAAGTTAATGACAAAAAACAAACAATCAAAAATGCTTTAATTAAAGCAGATTTAATTACTTTATCAGTAGGTTATAATGATTTACTTTATAAGGTGGCTATTAATGATATAGACAAAATAACTTTGTTTGAATATGTGGATGGTGTCATGGATGATATAGATACTTTTCTTTCTTATGTCAAAGAGTATTGTAAAGAAGATGTTTTAGTAATTGGATATTATGTACCTGTTATTTATAAAGAAAACACTTTGATTAATGACTACTTTACATACGCTAATCAAAAATTGACAACACTATCAAATAAATATGGTATGACTTTTATAGATATTAGTGATATTGGTAAAGATGAAAATTTATTTTCTAATCCAAGTAGTTATTATATATCAAAAGCTGGCTATGAATTAATAAGTAAAAAAATATTAGAAGAAGTAAATACAAAAATTTTACAATAATACTTGCACAACTGCAAAAAACTTGTTATAATATATGAGCAATTAATTACTATGACTTTGTTTTAGTCATGGCGGGAGGAGAGAAATATGAAAACAGGAATTCATCCAAATTATCAAACGACAAAAGTTATTTGTGCTTGTGGAAACACATTTGAAGTTGAATCTAATAAAAAAGAATTACATTTAGAAGTTTGTAGCAAATGTCATCCTTTCTTTACTAATTCACAAGGAAGAACATCTAAAACTGGTCGTATTGAGAAATTTAATAAAAAATTTGGTTTATCAGAAGACAAATAAAAAAATACTACTTGTAATATAGTAGTATTTTTCGTGTGAAAAATACAATAATAATAAAAAAACATGATAAAATATATATAGAGATAAAATCTCAGAGAGGAGTATTTATGATAATAGGAATTGCAAGTGATCATCGTGGAATAGATAAGAAAAGCAAGCTTATCTCATATTTGCGTAAAAAGAACATAAATGTGGTAAATTATGGAACAGATACTAAAGATTCAGTTGATTATCCAGATTATGCCTTTTTAATTGGCCATAAAATTAATGAACAAGAAATAGAATTAGGAATTTTAATATGTGGTACAGGTATTGGCATGTGTATTGCAGCTAATAAAGTGAAAAATATCAGATGCGCAAAAATTGATAATAATAAAGAAGCTTATTATGCTAGAAATCATAATAATGCTAATGTTATTGCTTTATCTAATGAAATGAGTCTCATTAAAATGAAAGATATAATTGATATATTTTTAAAAGCTAATTTTGCAGGCGAAGAACGACACTTAAGAAGAATTCAAAAAATAAGCGATTACGAAAATGAACTTTGAGATTGTTTTATATATAACAGTTCTCATTTTAGTGATTTGGTCATTAGATGCTATTAATATAAATGGCATATTTAAGAAAAGCTTAAATACAAAATATCAAGCTAGTTTATTATATATATTTATTGCTATTAGTATTACTTATTTAGTAGTTAATTTTATGTTAGATTTTTTTGCAAACTCACAATTTGTCTAATTTTTATGATTATAAAACCGTTAAAATGATTAAAAAAAACATATTATTATATTGGAGAGATAATATGTTTTTTAAAAAAATTATAATATGGAGTCTAATTATTTTATTACTACCTTATTTACTTGTTACGTTGTTGCAAGTTAAAGAAGCAACTAATTTTAAGTATATGTCTAATATGGTGGTAAGGGTTAAAAGAGATAATGGTGATATTGATAGTGTTCCTTTTGAAGAATATATAACAGGTGTTTTAGCTGGAGAAATGCCCGTTTCTTTTAGTTTGGAAGCATTAAAAGCTCAAGCCGTTGCTGCTCGAAGTTATGTTATGAAGAAAATGGCATATAATAAAGACAACGATTATGATGTTGTTGACACCGTAATGAATCAAGTCTATTTGGATGATAATTATTTAAAAGAAGTATGGGGTGAAGATTATGATACTAAAATAGATAAGATAAAAACAGCTATTATTGAAACATATAATGAATATTTAGAGTACAACGGAAGTGTTGTTGAAGCTTTTTTCTTCTCAACTAGTGTAGGCAAAACAGAAAATAGTGAAGATGTTTTTGGAACTGTAGTACCATATTTAAAAAGTGTTGATTCCTCATGGGAAGAAGGTGTATCACCAGTATATACGGAAACTACTGAAATGAGCTTAACAGATTTTTATGATAAACTTAATATTACTTATAATAAGACCATAAGTCAAGATGTTTTAGAAACAACTAGTACAGGACGCATAAAAAAAATAAAAATTAATAATATAACTTTTACGGGGAGTGAGGTTATGACTTTGTTAGAAATTCGTTCTAATTACTTTACTATAGTTCAAAATGGTAATGAAGTAACTATCATAACTAAAGGATATGGTCATGGTGTTGGTATGAGTCAATATGGTGCAGAAGCAATGGCGCGTTTAGGATATACTTATGATGAAATATTAAAATATTATTACCACGATGTTGAAATAAAAAAAATTTAAATTAATGTATAAAAAAAGTCATCTTTGTTCACACTTTAAATAGAGGTGAATTTATGACAAACAGACGTTTAAAAAAACCAGTTGTTATAGCATTATATGCTTTATCTTTTTTTACATTTATTGGTTTAATATATTTATTAGAGGGGGCAATAAGTAATTTACTCTTTGACGATGATGATGGTTACGAATATGTCTCTGACATTATTATTGATGATGATATTCCTGTTGTAGCAACTACAGAAGTAATTATTAGACCTTATGTTGATAAAGATATTACTATTTTGCGTAATTTTTACGATTATGAAAGCGATGCTGATGTTCAAGAAAATGCTATCATATATTATGATGGGCAGTATATGCAAAGTACTGGCACGGCTTATGGTAAAGAAGATATCTTTGATGTGGTAAGTATTTTGGATGGTACGGTCATTGATGTCCAGGAAGATAGTTTGCTTGGCAAAGTAGTTCAAATTCAGCATAGTGATGACTTAGTAAGCGTTTATCAAAGTTTAAGTGAGGTTTTAGTCAACATTGGTGATGTTGTTACACAAGGATCTATTATTGGTAAAAGTGGTGTTTCTAATCTATCTAAAGATTTAAACAATCATTTATATTTTGAAATAATATATAAGGGCAATAATATTAATCCTGAAGATTGTTATGATAAAAAAGTAAAAGAATTGTAGGAGCAGTGGCTCCTTTTTAGTTATAAAAAAACTTTAAATCGATATAATTAATTAAAGGGGTGTTAGAAGTGAGTACTAACATTATTAAAAGAGTTATATCGGAAGGAAACTATATGGTTGAAAGTAAAAAAACAATTCGAGAAATAGCTAAAATATTTGGTGTTTCTAAAAGCACTGTTCATAAAGATTTACAAGATAGATTAATAAGTGTTGATGATACACTATATAAAAAAGTAAATGCAATCCTAAAAGATCATATTAATACTAGACACATAAAAGGAGGACAATCCACTAGAAAAAAGTATTTAAAAACATAGTATATAGCTATTAAAAGAGAAATAGATATGATATAATTATTATAGTTGTTATGAAAAGGGTGATAATAATGTTTTCAAAAGATATTGGAATAGATTTAGGAACAGCAAATGTACTAATATATGTTAAAGGGCAAGGAATAGTTTTAAATGAACCAAGTGTTGTGGCTATTGATTCAGAAACAAAACGTCCTCTAGCAGTTGGACATGAAGCAAGGGAGATGCTTGGCAGAACGCCAGGAAAAGTTAAAGCAATAAGACCGATGAAGGATGGTGTAATAGCAGATTTTGAAATTACCGAAATAATGCTTAACTATTTTATTAAAAAAGTGAATGGACGTAATTTTTTCTCAAGACCACGCATATTAATATGCTGCCCATCAAATATTACTCAAGTTGAAAAAAACGCTATAAAAGAAGCTGCTGAGAGAACGGGCGCTAAAAAAGTTTTTTTAGAAGAGGAACCAAAAGTAGCGGCTGTTGGAGCAGGTATGGACATATCTAAACCAAGTGGTAATATGGTTATTGATATTGGTGGAGGAACAACAGATGTTGCAATTCTTTCATTGGGTGGAATAGTTACTAGTGCATCAATTAAGGTAGCTGGAAACATTTTTGATAGTGATATTATGAAATATATTAAAGATAAGTACAAATTATTAATTGGTGATCGTACTTCCGAAGAAATTAAAATGACTATTGGAACAGTTTTTCAAGGTTCTAAAAAAGATAAAATGGAAGTAAGAGGCCGTGATTTAGTTACCGGACTTCCTCATACTATTACAGTTTGCTCAGAAGAAATAGAAGAGGCTTTAAGAGAGAGTGTATATCTTATTATTCACACAGCTAAAAGTGTTTTAGAACAAACTCCTCCAGAATTATCTGCTGATATTATTGACAAAGGTATTGTCATTACTGGTGGTGGAGCTTTAATGGATGGCTTTGATACTTTACTAGCTCACGAATTAAAAGTTCCAGTTTTTATTGCTGAAAGCCCACTTACCTGTGTAGCTGAAGGTACGGGAGTTTTACTAGATAATATTCATCTAATAGATAAATAAGTTAAAAACTTATTTTTTTTATAATTTAAGCTAAAGAAAAGTGGAAACGGTATAAAATAAAGAGCAAATACAATACTAATAATGGTGAATCATTATGATAGAAAAGATAATAGAAGTAAATTGGATTGAAGTTTTAGATGTAGTTTTAAGAAGCTTATTATCATTAGTAAGTTTATTTTTAGTAACTAAAATGCTTGGTAAAAAGCAAGTTTCACAACTTAGTTTGTTTGATTATGTTATAGGAATATCAATAGGTAATTTTGCTGCTGAAACGACTATTAACTTGGAATCACAATATATAAATGGAATAGTAGCTGTTTTAATGTTTGGCTTAGTGGCCTACCTAGTATCTATCATAACTATGAAGAGTATTATATTAAGGCGTTACTTTATGGGGGTTCCGACATTAATTATTCAACAAGGTAAGTTACTTAAAAAAAACATGAAAAAAGTAAAAATTGATATCAATGATTTATTGGAAGAATGTAGATCAAGTGGTTATTTTGACTTGAATGAGATTGAGTATGCTATTATGGAACCAAATGGAAAAATCAGTATTTTGCCTAAATGGGAGTATAAAAATGTCACACCGGAGATGCTAAAAATTAAAGGAGAAAAGTCAAGTTTGTGCGCTAATATTATTATTGACGGAAAAGTAATGACAAATAATTTAAAAAATATGAAGAAAGATAATAACTGGTTAGAAAAACAAGCTTTTTCTCAAGGCTATAAGGATTATAAAAACATCTTATTAGCAACTTTAGATTTAAATAATCAATTAACTATTTATGAAAAAAATGAAGAGATAGAAATTCTAGAAATTTTAGAATAGACATTCTTCTTTTTTTTTGATATACTTTAATTGGTAACAATACCCGATTTTATACTAAAAAAAACAATTGTAAGAAACATTTTAAAATAACATTTTGGAGGTAAAAATGAAAATTTCTTTATGGATAGATGTACTATTACCTATTTTAACAATAGCTGTTCCTGTTTTTGTAACGGTTTATACTGTAAACATGCGTCTTAAAAATCAAAACAGAGAAAATCATCAACCATATCTAGTATTAAAAAAAATCGAATCATTATCAGATTTAGATTATTATAGCTATTATTTAACTTTAATAGGTCACAACTATAATTGCATGTCAGATAAGGAAAAAGCAGATGAAAATAAAAAAATCATTAAAATAGCTATTATTTTACAAAATATAGGATATGGAGTAGCTACTAACATTAGATTTTATAATTTGCTTGATGGTAAACAAATTGATGGCACACAAGAAAGTAATAAAGAACAAAATCAAAAATTATTTACTACTTTTGATATAGCTATTAATAGTGAAAAAAGTGTTCAAACTAAAATAATTAGTTTTTTGGATGATGGTTTGATGAAAGAGGATCATAATCGCATATTATGTGTTTATAAAGATTTAAATAACAATATATATGATTTAATTATTAGTATTAATATTAAAAATAATAATCATTATAACTTTTTCGCATATCAACCATCATCAAGAAGTTATAAAAAATGGATTAAAGAAAATAAGAAAGAATATAAAAAAATCATTGGTATGTATAAAGAAAGGTAATATATTAATAAAATAATATATTACCTTTTTATTTGACACTATATTGAATTGTAAGAAAGTTTAAGAACTTTACTAGAATTTTCAATGCGCAAGACATATTTGCTTGAACCGATTCTGTGTTCTTGGAGAAGTGATACTTCTCTCTCATTATATATGTTATTAGTCGGAATTGAAATATATTTATATTCTTCTAATGACAAAAAATTAATTTTTCTATAATACACTTTTGCTCTCATTAATTGTTCCATAGAAATATCATGATATTTATTAAGCTCTTTTAATATAATATTTAAATCACATATAGAATTTGCTTGTTTTTCATCACCGTGAATTTTATTTGTAACAGAAAGACCTTCAAAAAAATAAGATAAAAGAATAATAGTAAGAAAACTAATTTTACCAAAAGATAAAGGCATTATTGTTGCAACTAAACCATTTGATAATATAATTGATAAAATGATATTTTTCTTTTTGGCATTAAAATCTTTATATAGTTTAAATTGACCATTAGCCATTTCAATTTTGGCAATTAAATCATAATTAATAAGTGTAATCATATTATACCTCATTTCTTTTCTCCTAAATTAATCATTATTATACATATAATTAATAAAATGTCAAATAAATTATCTAAAAACATTTACTTATATGTTTATTGTGTGTTATAATATCGCAGTTAGAGGAAGTGCAGATATGAAAAAAATAAGAAATATTGCCATTATTGCCCATGTCGATCATGGAAAAACTACTTTGGTAGACAAAATGTTACAAATGTCAGGAACTTTTCGAGAAAACGAAAATGTTGAAAATAAATCAATGGATTCAAATGCTATCGAAAGAGAACGTGGTATTACTATTTTGGCTAAAACAACAGCTATAAACTATAAAGATTACCGTATTAATATTGTAGATACACCCGGCCATGCTGATTTTGGTGGTGAAGTTGAACGTATCATGAATATGGTAGATGGAGTTCTTTTGGTTGTTGATGCTTATGAGGGAACTATGCCTCAAACACGTTTTGTTTTGAAAAAAGCTTTAGAAGCAGGAGTTATTCCAATTGTTGTTGTTAATAAAATAGATAAACCTTCAGCTCGTCCTAAAGAAGTAATTGATGAAGTTATGGATTTGTTTATAGATTTAGGAGCTGATATAGAGCAATTAGAATTTCCTATAGTATATGCTTCAGGATTAAATGGTACATCAAGCCTAGAGGTTGATTTAGAAACTCAAAGAGAAACGATGGATCCTATTTTAGATACAATAATCGAATATATTCCAAGTCCTAGAGTTTTATCAGAAGGAAGTTTACAATTTCAACCAACTTTATTAGATTATAATGATTATGTTGGTAGAATTGGAATAGGTTTAGTTAAAAGAGGAACTATAAAAGTTAATCAAATGGTATCATGTGTTAGATTAAACGGAACTGTTAAACAATTTCGTATTCAAAAGATGTTTGGCTTTTTAGGATTAAGCCGCATTGAGATAGAAGAAGCAAATGCTGGAGATATTATTGCTATTGCTGGTCTTCCTGACATTAGTGTAGGTGAGACAGTATGTGAAATAGGGAAAGAAGAAGCATTACCGATACTTCGTATTGATGAACCAACTTTACAGATGACTTTTGGTGTTAATTCTAGTCCTTTTGTTGGTAAAGATGGTAAGTTGTTAACAGCTAGAAAAATTGAGGAACGTTTATTCAAAGAAACAGAACGTGATGTTAGTTTAAAAGTTTCTCTTAATGATGCAGAATCATGGATTGTGTC
Organism: Bacilli bacterium; assembly: GCA_028693965.1. Lineage (GTDB taxonomy): Bacteria > Bacillota_I > Bacilli_A > RF39 > UBA660 > JAQUUG01. Next base: position 3,071 of record JAQUUG010000012.1, on the reverse strand, counting down.
AGGACGTGGAGAACTTCATCTTGGTATTTTAATTGAAAATATGCGAAGAGAAGGTTTTGAGTTAGAAGTTTCCAAGCCTAAAGTAATAATTAAAGAGATAGATGGTGTTAAGAGCGAACCATATGAAGAATTGCAAATAGAATTACCAGAAACAGCAGCTGGAACAGTTATAGAAGAATTAGGTATTCGCGGAGGAACAATGACTAATATGTCTAACTTTAATAATCAAGTTAGATTGGTTTATATGATACCTTCTCGTGGCTTAATTGGATTTACAACAAATTTCATGACAATGACTAAAGGATATGGTATTATTAATCATACTTTTAAAGAATATCGTCATTTTGAAAGTACTAATATTGGTGAGAGAAAATTAGGCGTTTTGGTTTCTATGGAAAATGGAAAAGCTACGGCTTATGGTATTGGTAATTTAGAAGATCGTGGAATAATGTTTATAGAACCAAATACCGAAGTATATGAAGGAATGATTGTTGGTGAATGTAACCGTGACAACGATTTAGCAATAAATGTTGTTAAAGGCAAACAACTTACTAATATGAGAGCATCAGGTAGTGATAAGACCGTTGTTTTAAAAAGACCTCGCCCAATCACACTAGAATATGCTTTGGATTATATTAATTCAGATGAACTAGTTGAGGTTACACCTATTAACATTAGATTACGCAAACGTATTTTAGACACAAATGAAAGAAAAAAATATGATAGTCGCAAAAATTAAAAAGATATTATCAAAATAATATCTTTTTTTATGAATAAATATTTTAAATATAGGTCTACTCTTCATTGCTTTATTGATAATCTTTTTCAACAGTTCTATCAAAAAATGCCACTATATCCACTTCAAGTACTTTTGCAACCTGCTCTAAAGTAGCTATAGATATCGTTTGATAAGACTTAGATTCTAGCTTGGCAATAAAACTTTCTGAAAAGAGAAGTTTTTCGGCTAATGCTCTTTGTGTTAAGTGCTTTGCTTTACGATATTTGCGAATATTTTTACCTATTATATCATAAATATTCATTTGTTTGCTATCTGTCATCATAATCACCAAAAATATTTTCTCATATAAAAACACAAAATAATATAGACGTATAGTCAATGAAAGTGTATAATGAAGATGGTGATATTATGTACTTTACGGATAATTTAAAACAAATTAGAAAAAATTATCATTTAACAATTTATGATATGGCACAGAAATTAGGTATTACACCGGCATATTATTCTCAACTAGAAAATAAAAAAAGACGCCTTTATTATGAAATGGCAATTAAAATAGCAAATATATTTAAAAAGACGCCAGATGATATATTTTTAGTAAAAACAGTTAAATAATGTATAATTTAGCTGTTGATTGCATATTATATAACAAAACACTTGCATAATAAAGATAAGTGTGTTATATTATTGATGGTTTAAAAATTATTTTGTTCTTCCCCTTTTTTGGAGACCCAAATAAGTATTAAATCAAATCAAAAAAGGAGGATTAGAATGGAAAATTACAAAGACAAAACTCTTACATGCAAAGAATGCGGAGCTGAATTTGTTTTCACTGCTGGTGAACAAGCATTTTATGCTGAAAAAGGTTTCACAAATGAACCACAAAGATGCAAATCTTGCCGTGATTCTAGAAAAAGCGCATCAAGACCACAAAGAAACAACGATTGGAAATAATAAAAAAACCTTTATAGGTTTTTTTCATTTGTTATATAATAATCACGTAATTCTTTAAAAAGATTATAATGAACAATTTCTCTTTGTCTTAAGAAGGAAAGAGGAGCTATAATATCATTATCGTTTGTTAAATTTATTAAGTGTTCATAGGTGGCTCTGGCTTTTTGCTCAGCGGCCATGTCACTTTCTAAATCGGCAAGATAATCACCAGTAGTAGCTATATAGTCAGCTGTAAAAGAATTACCGTTTCCATTAGATGGAAAGGGCGCAAAAGCATGTTCGGTGTAATGATTTGACAAACCGGCTTTTTTTAATTGTTCAATAGTTGCTCCATCAATAAGTTGATAAAACATGGTGGCTATCATTTCAACATGACCAAGTTCTTCAACTCCGATATCGGTTAATAGAGCTTGACCTCTACCATCAGGCATTGTGTATCTTTGATTTAAGTATTGTAAAGCTGCACCTAGTTCTCCATTTGGTCCACCATATTGAGCTAACAGGTTTTTAGCAAACTCTAAGTCTTTATTTTTTATATTAATTGGATATTGTAATTTTTTCTGATATGAAAACATATTTAACTCCTTTCAAAATCCCAAGGCCATGGTGTATTAATCCATTGCCATGGATATTTATTTAAAAATTCACTATTAAGTGATAATGGACCATATTTATTTTCATATTCTTTAGTTAAACGATTGCTTTCTTGTTTGTACTGATTATATAGATCAATAACCTCTTTGTTATCGGGAAATATATCTAGATAAAGATTTAAATCATGTGCTGCAAAGGAATACATATCAATATAAGTGAGTAAGTTTGCTTGATCATTAAGCGGATTAATGTAAAAAGGGGTATTTATTTTATAATTACTATAAATATCCGAAAACATATTACCTCTTATATAACCTTCATAAGGATCATACAATTTTAATGATATATTTTGTTTATTATTATTTAGAAATGGATATAAATTTTGACTATTCATGGTTACCTCCTGTTTCATATTATGATATTAGTCTATATTGGAATGGGCGATAATAACAAGAAAATGTCATTAAATTAGCATATTTGGATAAAAAGGCTTGAAAAAAGAAATAATTATTGATAAAATATATTATGTAGTTTTGATATGGCGAATATGGTGAAGTGGTTAACACATCGGATTGTGGTTCCGACATGCGTGGGTTCGATCCCCACTATTCGCCCCAAAAAGCAAGAGCGCCCAATAATGGGCTTAGAAATATAGTAAAAACCTAGCAATTTCAAGGGATTGCTGGGTTTTTTGTTTGCTGAAAAAAAGCAATAAAAAAACACCTAAAAAAGAGGTGGAAAAGTGGAATTTTTAGTCAAAAATGTAAATCAAAAATGTAAAGTG
>JAQUUG010000080.1 GCA_028693965.1 Bacilli bacterium | reverse complement strand
AAAAACCAACTTTACTAAAATCTACTTCTCTTCTTGATTTTATTGTAAATGATGTTAAGCGATAACCAATAATAATTTGTTCAACAATTGGTGTCACGTCTGATAAAGCAAATACTAAATAATCATGTTCAATAATAGATTTATGTCCCATATCAGTAATTCTTTTAATCATATTCATATTTTTTTCATAATCATTAGATGCCTCTAATACTTCAAAAACATTACCTTTAAATCTTGATAATTTTCCAGCTGATGCAATTATCTTAATACGATTCTCTAAGCTTTTTTTAGTAGTATTTCCAATTAATTTTACTTTCATATTACGCCTCCATATAATATAAGTATAAACCAGTCTAATGTTTGTATCAATCTATTATTTCATCGTTTACAAACTTTATATCCATACACTTTCGGCTCGCTAAAAAATCGCATAAATGAACTATTTTTTGATATTTATTAATAGGTTCTTCTAGAACTTTATTACCTTTATAATCAGTAGTCCACTGCCCCATATGTGTTTTAATATTATCACAAATAAAATTAATCTCTTCATCTGTTAGACTTAATTTATCTTTATTATTTCTAATATATTTAGCCATTATTAAAGGATGTTCAAACACCGTATATTCACTTTCAATAATACCATGTTTCAAACCATCATGCATAATTAAAGAAATAATTATTAAATCTTTTTCATCGTCAGAAAAACTTATGCCAAAGGTGTTATTTCTATATAATAGTTCATACCCAATCCTAACTACTATCTTGGTATGCCTTAAAAGGCCACCATCGCCCAGTGAACTTGCTGGATGATATTTACCAGTTGAGCTAGCTGGAACTTTAAAAAAATAACTAGGTAATATGTTTACCAGCAATTCAGCATTTTTTCTATATCTATCATTTTTTATATAACTTATTTCTTTTTTGAGTTCTCTTATTTTATCCATAAAACCACCTACTTTATAGTAATTATATCATGTCCCTATTAGAAATTATAAAAAAACTTACAATAAATTGTAAGTTTAAACAAACTCTCTTAAAATATCATTTGACAAATATATATATTCATCTGCAATTCTAATATAAGAACCCGTATCAATCAATTTTTTAGTTTCAAGAATTTTTTTAATAACATCGTGATCTTCAATAGAATATTTAAATTTTTCATAAAATTGTTTTTTATTTATACCTTCTATTTTTCTAAAGCCTAAAATAAATTCATATTCTAGTCTTAATTTATCATCAATTGTTTCCCTGTCTTGTTTTATAATACCTTGGTTATACTTCCCTATATTTTTAAAATTAGTGTATCTTATATTTTCTATATATCCACTAGATCCTAGTCCAAAACCATAATATTGTTCATTATTCCAATAAGTTAAATTATGTTTTGACTCAAAACCAGGTTGACAATAGTTACTTATTTCATAATGTCTATAACCATTATTATTTAAGGTTTGATTGATTTGTTCATACATTTCATAATCTATTTCTTCATCAATGTTAGTAACTTTATTAATATATAATTTAGTGTGAGGCTCAATAATAAGGGAATAAACTGATATATGAGGAATATTTAATTTTAAAAAAAGATTTATATCTTCTTTAACATCATCTAAAGTTTGATTTTTAAATGCATACATTAAATCCATGTTAATATTATTAAACCCAATTTGTTTTGCCATATTTATCATTTCAAATACTTGCTCTTGATTATGTTTTCTTTCTAAAAATTCTAAATGCTTTTGATTAAAAGTTTGGACGCCAATACTTAACCTATTAACCTTATTCTTAAATAAAAATTTCAACTTATCATAATTAATATTTTCAACATTACATTCAAAAGTAAATTCATAATTGGTCTTTAATCTAAATATTTTAATAATAGAAAATAATTTTTCCATTTGTTTTATATTTAAAGAGCTAGGTGTCCCGCCACCAATATAAACAGTTTCTATTAACTCATTTTTATATTGTGATTTAATTTCTCTTTCAAGGGCTTGTAAATAATTATTAACTATTTTCTCATTATAGTAAAACTTACAAAAATCACAATAACTACATATAGTATTACAAAATGGAATATGAATATAAACAGCCTTAGTCACTACTTATGCCACATTTCTATAACTATATTGCGCTCTTCAAAACTTATGTTTTTGGATTCTAAAAACCATTTTAATATTAGTATTATTTCTTTTACACTCATAAGATCAATCATATCATAATGATCCATCCACATTAAACGGCCATCTTTATATGTAAATCTATTAATATGTTTATAATTAAAACCAAGAATCAAAGCTTTTTCAACTAGAGGTATGATAATTAACTCAAGTATACTATTTCTAATTTTAATGCAAGAAGTCCTGACATGTACATCATTAATTGCGTTTATGTATGCAAAAGGATAATAAATTGCAATTTGTTTATAATCCATAAAATCACCTGAAATTATTATACTATAATTACCATTTTTTGCAAGAAAAAAATATAAACTATTAATTTATATTGATTTTCATGATTTTCAAATATTTATTTCATTTTTAAATACTTTCTCTTGGTTGCCTCACCACCACGAATATGTCTTTCAGCTTTATTTTGCATTATCACAGGTTCAACTCCAAAAAGATATAAAGCACCGTTTGTTTGTGGTAATACTTTCGTCAAATAATTATGAACTGTTGACTTAGAAATATTAAATTCAGCAGCAGTCTGTCTTACTGTAGCTTTTTTATCTACTACATATTGTCCTATAGTTAGTGCTCTTTCATACATTTTATTTTTGTTTTTCATACCTTCTCCTTTTTAATTTATTTATACTTCTAAACGATATGGATTTTGTTTAGTGCCTACACCTGATGCAATTGTTATATCTAAATCAAGGTAAAATACTGGGCGGACAGCAAACAAATATTTAGTGGCTGATGCAGTATAATTGCCACCACTACCATTACTACTTAAAATGAGAATTGCCGTGCTTGACCCTTTTGTCCTATTTTGATACCACATATTACTTCCTTGATCATTACCACTCAAAATATCGCCATATGATGGTAAGTTGATTTTAGCTGTATATATACCATCATAGTCATTATTAGGATCACTTAATCCATTATTATTACTTTCATCAATTTCTAAAAGTAAAAGTGGATTTTCTGACTGCGTAACACTAACTAAATTCCAATCTACTTCTTCAATAATGGCTTGATATTTAGTATCTATCCAATTATAAAAACTATTATCTGCATCATTTAAAAAGTATCCTATACTGTTTCCTTTATATACCTCATAGTTTCCTACGCCAACACTTTGCATATAGTTATACCCAGCACATCCATTATAGTACCCAGTTAAATTGTCTATATCATAATAACACCATAAACTACTACTTACACTTTCATCATAATACGTATAAAAAGGAAATTGACTGTTATTTTTAATGGCAATAGTTTCAGGTAATTGACTAAGATAATTTTCTCTTTGTACTTTTATCCCCTTTTCATCAATATCAATAATACGATAACGAACATTCTCTTTGGTATTTTGATTTGTTTCATATGGATTATTTCCTTCATCTATATATACGTAATCTCCTATAGTAGCTGTGTTTAAATTAGATCCTGATTCTAATTCATATCCTTCATCTACTATATAAGGATCACTACTAATTCCACTACCACTTTCTATTACTACTTCATCACTTAAGGTTATAACTGGTCTAACCCCAGCAGTACTGCTATATATTCTATAATTATTAGTAATAAAATCACTGGTAAACTGAACTGTTGAAAAAAGATAATCAGTAATATTACTTGGTGTAGCTAGCCAAAATATATCACTAGTTGATATGTAGTTATACCCCATAACTCCACCTTTTTGATCATATTCTTCTGTAGCTATATTAACGCCACCACTGTATAAATTTAAAGTCCCATCATATGAATAAACATAATCTTCTAAGGTAAGTGTTCCTACCTTATCGCTAATTGTATTACTGCAAGTGGTTAGTGGTGTGATACTTCTTAATGCCGTGTAGGTTATATTGCTAGTTAATGTTATACTTGCTGTTGTAACATCACTAGCTTCATCTAAACACATAACCGTATCTACAAGTAAATCAGTGCGGTTTAATTTGTCATAAAAAACGCCTCCTTCATTTAGCCACTGTCTAATGTAGCTAGTACTGTAATCGGTACTTTCACCAAAAGCTATACTAGTAATGGGATAAGCCATAACCATTTTTATTCCATCATCATTTGTTTCTAGAACTTGCCATAGATATCCACTATACCAAACATAGTTTTTCATAGTACTTTTACTTGCTTTACTTCCAATTACTTTGTTAACAGTTATACCATTAACGGTAATGTTTTCTTTTATCATACTACTTTCGTTTTCTATTAATGTTCTAAGTAAATTACTACTATCGTCTTTATTTCTACCAGTGTAATAATATGTTAATTTATTTCCAATGTTTTTGACATAAACATACTCTCC
>JAQUUG010000011.1 GCA_028693965.1 Bacilli bacterium | reverse complement strand
AGCTTGTTTCCTATCAGGATTATTAGTTTTTACAGGACTATTTACATTTAACTTATTTTGATATGCTTTCATAAAAATGATATATCCTCTTAATACTTGATATCTAGAAAACTCTACCATTAATTTTTGTTCATATAGCGCTTTATTATCAAAATAATATTTACCAATTAATTCTTCTAGTCTTTTATTAATGACACCTGCTTTAATAGCCTCCATATAAAAATATTCATTTTGAATACTATTTAAAAAAGATACAAAAAGATTTCTAAATATTATATGTTCCATATTAATATATGACTCTTTATATTTAGCAAACGCTGCTAGTTCTTTAATATCACTATAAACAACTTCTAATCTTTTATCTATCGTAATCCTCTGACCACTTACAAAGTCATGAACAGAAGCACGATAAGAAATATAAATATCCGCTGGTTCAAAGGTAAAATAGCCTTTAGTTTTTAAATAAGTTAAAAATTGTTCTTGATTACTAAATTTTAATGTATCATCATCAATTGTAGCTAGTAATTCTTTAGAATTGTTATTAATAGGAATAATAGTTTTTTCATCTTTTGATCCTATTACAATTAATTGATAACGATGTCCTGTTTTCTTTGCCAATTTAATCACTCCTTCAAAAATTATAATTACATTTTCTTAGTTAATAATATTCGGCTCTTTGTTAGAATTTTTTCATCAACCTGACTTAAATCTAATATTTGATTATATTCATTTGAATTAATTGGTAAACCATATAATAATCTAAATTCTAAATAATCTGGTTTATAATTTTTATTGGAAAAAGAAATCATAATACTCTTATATGATCGATAATTATTCCATATATCTTCCCTGCCAATTTGTTTTAAATATTTTTGTAAAGGACAAGTTTTATCTGATGGATCGTATGAATACCCCATTAACATGGTTTCAAATAAAGTAGCTCTTTGTAATTCATATATACCTGGCATTAATGATTTACTACATCTAACAATTCTTCTTAGAACTTTATAGGCTTTTATTTCCGCTAATCTCTCACTAGGATCAATGGTAACGTCATCTATCATTTTTATATTACGTGCTTCAAAACTGACTTCCATTAATCTCTTTTCAAATGATGAAGCATTACTATCTAATAATTGGCACTGTTTAATATGCGCTATTTCATGAAGAATTGATTGCAGTAAGATTAAATTTCGATTAATTTTTTTTTCAAAAGGAGTAAAGTATTGATCATAGAAATGATGATAATTATATATGGCTTTAACTGCTTCCATATAAATAGTTATTGTATTGTTATAATAAGACGCTAAATGAGCAGGATTTTGTTCATAACTGATTTTAATTATAGAAACATAGTCATTTAATTTGCAGAAATTAATATATGTACTTATTAATTTTTTTATAAAAGCTGCTTCAGACATTTTACCTTTCAATGTTTGATTATATATTAAGTCAAATAAAATTGTTTCCATAATATCACTTCTCTTTGTATCTATATTATCAAATAATTATTAATTTGTCAAAGAAAAAAATAGTCTAAGCTATTTTGTTATTGTCCTTTTCTAACTAATTAATGGTTTAACCAATTATTAATTTATTTATAGCCATAGTAAATAATTTCACATGTATTTCCTCATCTAGAATAATTCTCTTTAAAATGTTTTGAATATTAGTATCCTTAATCATTTCTATATGTCTTTTATAGTTTTCAATAGCTTTATATTCTGCTTTTAAATCACTTTGCAGTTGTTCTAATACATTATGACCATAATCAACATAACTACCATTCCAAAAACTATTTTGAGCAAAATAAACAGGTTCCTCTCCTAACAATATAATTAATTGAGCCAAAATATCCAAATGATACATTTCTACTATAGCAATATTTTTTAACATTTTGTGTAAATTTTGATCATACATTTCTATATCAAAAGCATGATATATGTATTGATTAATTGCTGTCATTTCACTAACTAATCCTGTATAATCATCTTTTAATAAAGTAGCGTAATATTTGTTTTTACCACAAACTTTAATATCTGGATATGGTAAATTGCTTTGATATATATTACTATCATCCATTTTATCTCACCCTCCTACTATAAGATATTAAATTACTCTTATATTATTACAAAATATTTTAATAATTATAGTTGCAGTGTTGCAGTTTTTTTATACTAAATTTTATATAAATTTTAAGTTATTTATAAACATTACTAAAGCAATACAAAAGAGTGATTAAAAAATCACTCTTCTAATTGATTCATTTATTGATTTATTAATCATGCTGTTTCAATTGTTAAAACTTGGCGGAAACTGGACGACTCTGAATTACCTTTACTTGTATAAAATGCAAATATACCTGCACCTATTCCATCTTTGAAATGACCTCCACGACGAACCCAAGGTTTTAAAAATTGAGGTAAATGAGCATAATCATGATACCATGAGCTTACATATCTAGTAGTTCCGTCTCCCTCTATCGTACTTTTACCGAAATTAGTTAATTCAATAGTTGCATCCCCTAATGTGCCTCTTGAATAATCCATTTCTGATGTTCCATATGCATATAAATCATAATACTTAGAATTTGGAAAATTTACTCCATTTGTAATACTTGTTACGCTTCCGTCTTGACTATCACATGTTGGACAACTTAAAAGGCCATTAAATCCTGAATTATATAGACTATTTGTTCCTGATAAAGGTGTATTTGTAGCAGTGGAGTCTTCCAGAACCCCCATCACATATTCCCAGGCTCCTCCTGCCATATCATAGATACCAGTAACATTTCCAGTTGTGGAAGCTAAATAACCTGTTTCGGTATTGTATGCGTTTTCACATCCACTAGATCCATCTGTATAATATCCTGTTTCCGCCTCAACTGATGCAGCGCACCCTGTTGTATAAGTACCACTATTATTATATCTTATATTACCATTTGTTCCATATTTACTTTGAGAAAGGTATGCAACTGCTCCCCATTCCATATTTTTCATCATATGGGTGTCTACTTCATTTGAAACTAAGCCATAAATATTGTTTGTTGCTTCTAAGCCTCTACTTATGGTAAACATACTGCTGACATTTAGATTTCTAAGTGATGTGGCGTTAGGTAATATTGTTACTTTATATGTTGTTCCCGTTGTTTCAAATTTGCCAACCCAAATACCATTTAATTCTTCATCACCAAAAGTAAAAGCTGGATGAGTTAACCATTCTCCAGTACTATCTCCTTCTGATTTAGTTGTAGTATTACTTTCAAAGACTATTTCAATCGTTTGTTCATTACTTTCTGGTTCACTTGTGGTATTTACTGTATATTCACTACCATCATTCCATATCTTATATTTATATCTTGGTATCCAGACATAGTAACTTAAGATATCTTCTGCTGCAATTATTGTTCCTGCTTCTGCACTTTCATATGTACTTCTGCTTGTCTCATTTACTAAGATGGCATTCGTCCACTCTTTATCTTCATAATCATACCATTTGTTTTCAGTGTCGGCTTTTTTAACTGTCCCATCACTTGCAATAATAACAGCTATCATGCCTTCACTAAGCTCTGGATTAGCTCCATTTAAAACGGTTTCAGCATAATCTGGCATAGTGCAGTCTTCTTCGTCTATTTTGGAGGTTGTTACTTTACTTGCGGCATAGCTTTTAGTTGTGCAGTAACCTTTACTATAAAAAGCTATCGCCACATTCCCATCTTCATTTATTAACATTCGACCACTACTTGGATTACTTCCTTTATAATTTATTTCCACATTACCTGCTACTAGAGTCCTTTCTCCATCAGTGTAACCATATTCGGTTAATTCTGAAGTCGTATCACTTATTAAACTAGCAGCATATCCTTGCTCAGCTGCATTTATTATTGCATAACTACTATCTTCAAAAGCTCCTATTTGTGCTTCATTTATTATATTCATGATTAGTGGTGTGGCAATTAAAGCGATAATAGCTAAAATAACAATAACTGCTAGTAACTCTATTAACGTAAAACCCTTTCTCATACAAATACTTCCCTCCTATTTAACTAGCTTGATTATACAAAAAAACAGTATTAATTGTCAATACTGTTTTATTATATTCTATATTAGATTTACACTACTGTTTCTCATAATCACAAGCGGAACATTTTATTTTACCATTTTTTTCAACAAGCATACTACCACATTCAGGGCATTTTTCTCCGATCGGTTTATCCCAATAAGCCGTTTTGCAATTTGGATAATTATTACATCCATAGAATATTTTTCCCCTTTTGCTTTTCTTTTCAACAATACTTCCATCACAATTAGGGCAAGCAGTTATTACCTTTTGTTCTGATTTAATATATTTACATTCTGGAAAATTACTACAAGCAATAAATTCCCCATAACGTCCTTTTCTTTTAACTAAAGGACTACCACACATTGGACAATCTTCACCAACTTTTTCTGGTTCTTTCTTCTCAATACCATCAAAAGCCTCTTTAACAGCTGGTTCAAACTCTTTATAAAATTCTTGTAATGTTTCATACCAAACTTGATTACCATCAGCTATTTTATCAAGATTATCTTCCATTAAAGCTGTATATTTAACATTAATCAAATGACTAAAATACTCTTGCAATTTATCAGTTATTTCGGTGCCAATATCAGTTGGCTTAAACTTCTTATCAACTAGCTCAACATAACCCCTTGTTTTCAAAGTATCCATTGTTTTAGCATACGTACTTGGTCTACCAATACCTAACTTTTCCATTTCTTCAATAAGTTTAGCTTCAGTATACCTAGCTGGAGGTTTAGTAAAATGTTGCTCTTTAACTATTTCATTTGCCACAATTACTTTTGATTTATAAGTATCAAATGGTGGTAATTTCTTATCTGTAACATCTTCATAATCATGATAAACTTTCAAATAACCATCAAAAATTAATACTTGACCGGTTGCTTTAAACTGATAATTATTATTATCTAAAATAACAACAGTATTGCTTGTTTTAGCATCTACCATTAATGAAGCTAAAGCACGATAATAAATCATACGATATAATTTAAACTCATCATTAGATAAATAAGGTCTAACTTCTTCTGGTGTTCTTTTAATACTAGTCGGTCTAATAGCCTCATGTGCATCTTGCACATTATCTGTTTTTTTACTTTGTTTAACACTACCTAAATAATCTTTACCATATTTAGCTTCAATAAAAGCAAACGTTTCTTTGATAAAATCATTAGACAAACGAGTTGAATCCGTTCTCATATAACTAATCAAACCAACCGTTTCATCAGCTAAATCAATACCTTCATATAACTTTTGCGCTAAACTCATTGTTTTTTTAGCGGTCATGCCAAGTTTGTTATAAGCGTCTTGCTGCAGCGTACTAGTAATGTAAGGTACCTTCGATTTTTTACTTTTGTTTTTACTTTCCACTTTTTCAATATTAAAAGCATTACCCAATTTACTTAGAATATTATTAGCTTCAATTTCATTATTTATTTTTATATCTTTATTATTATAATTAAATAATTCTGCTTCAAAATCTCTGAAAAGCGCGGTAATTGTAAAATACTCTTCTTCTTTAAACGCTTCTATTTCTCTTTCTTTTTCAACAACTAATTTTAAAGCAACACTTTGAACTCTTCCCGCACTACTACCATCAGTTTTGGCTTGCATTAACTTGCTTAATCTAAAGCCAATAATACGGTCTAATATTCGCCTTGTTTCCTGAGAATTAACTAAATTATAATCAATTTTTCTTTGATGTTTAAAAGCTTCTAAAATAGCAGTTTTAGTAATTTCATTAAAAACAACTCGATCATAACTGTCTTCTTTTAATTTTAAAGCATCAAACAAGTGAAAACTAATAGCCTCTCCCTCACGGTCGGGGTCGGTTGCAAGAAATACTCTATCAACTTTTTTTACTTCTTTTTTTAATTCATCAACTATTTTCTTTTTACCTTTTATTGTTACATAATCCGGTTTAAAATTATTATCAATATCTACGCCAAAACCAAACTTACCTTTAGTTGATAAGTCTCTAATATGACCTTTACTAGATACTACTTTGTAATCTTTTCCTAGATATTTTTCTATGGTTTTTGATTTGCTAGGTGATTCCACAATAACTAAATTTTTAGGCATAATCCACTTCCTTTTAATCAATTATAATTTATACACTATTATTTCCATCTTGTCAACTTTTTTTAATATTATACACTAAATATTCATATTTTCCTCTTTTAAACCTTTAGGACATCTATTACCCCAAACATCAATTAATTTCTGACCACGATATATTTTTAATATTTCACAATTATTACTACATCCTTGACACTCAAAACCTTTGGTTTCAAAACGTATATCAATCATATTTAAATCATATGTTTTACTTGTCTTATTTTGCATAGCAAGCAGAGCAATCCCAATAGCGCCCATTAAATGACTATTCTCATCTACTATAATATCTTGCTTTAAAATCTCTTTAAAATATTTTACAACTCCACTATTCTTACTAACACCACCTTGAAAAACAATAGGCCCTTCAATTCTTTTTCCTTTACCAACATTATTTAAATAATTAATTACTACACTACGACATAATCCCGCTACAATATCTTCTTTATTATAACCAACTTGTGCTTTATGAATTAAGTCTGATTCAGCAAACACTGAACATCGCGCCGCTATTTTAACAGGGGTTTTAGAAGATAAAGCCATTTGACCAAGTTCTTCTACAGAAAGACCTAATCTTTTGGCTTGACTAGTTAAAAAAGCTCCCGTTCCAGCTGCACATAAAGTATTCATCGCATAATCACTAACAATACCATTATTAATAATAATAATTTTAGAATCTTGACCACCTATTTCTAAAATAGTTTTAACATCAGGATAATAGTGCAGTGTCCCAATAGCATGAGCTGTTATTTCGTTTTTAACAATACTAGCATCCACCATTAAACCGATTAATTTACGAGCACTACCAGTTGTTCCAATTCCCTTTATTTGACCATCTTTGGGTATACCCATTTTTAAGTCTTTTAATAAATCTTTGACTGCTTTAATAGGATTAGCTTCTGTCCAAATATATTTAGAAACTAAGATATTACTATTGTCATCTATAATAACACCTTTGGTAGAAATGGAGCCAATATCAATCCCGATGTAATAATTCTTCATACTTTTTCCTCATTTCTATCATATCATAAAAGGCTTCAATTCGTGTTTTTATCCCTACTTCACTAGTGTTAGTATCAAAAGAAAAATTCAAAAGCGGGACATCATAATAACGGCATATTTTACTAATGATGGGCATGGCTCCTATTTCAGGAGTACAAAATGAAGACTTAATATGGATAATACCATCATATTTTTTTTCACACAAATATTTACATCTCCCAATATTATCTGCCGCATCAGCGCCCATTTTATATTTGATATACTCTTTAGCGTATTTAACATATTTTTGAGCTTGTTTCTTTTTTTCAAATAATAAATAATGAACATTAGTATATCTTTTAACTTCAATATTATATTTTGCTAACTCTTTTTCTAACTCGTAATTAGCAAACGGTTCCATTATCGTATAAAGTTCACCAATAATACCTACTTTTAATGGTTTTAAAGGTTTGTTAGTCTTTATTTTTTTAAATTGTTTTTTATATTTTAAATATTTTAAATATAGACTTAAAGGATTATTAACTTTAGAAAAAGCTTCAAGCATTTGTTTTTGTAATTGGGTAAAACTGCCTTCCTTTTCTTCAAACCCTAAGTTAGAACGAATATAATGATCTATTTTGTCCATATACTTCACCATTTTAGCGGTTATATATAAATAATATAATCCTTTTAAAAAGTTAAAATCACTATCTATTTGCTTCATATCATGATATAGTTTTTTTAAATCGGTTTTACCTTGACTTACTAAATTAATAAATAAAATATTGTGTCCTAAATCACTAATAATTTGCTCTTGTAATTCATGATAATAACCATATCTACACCCACCACCAGCTTGAATAATTGTATCCGCACCATTTTCAATTGCTTCTAAAATAGTGCCTAACGTAAACTTAAAAGGGGTACAAACAAAATCTGGACTATATTTATTACCTAGTTCAATTGTTTTACTTGATATAGGTGGTGAAGGAATAACCTCAGTTTTTAAAATGTGTTTTAATAAATAATTAACAGGAATAAAATAATTACCCATATGGGGAAAAGCGACTTTTTTAGTTGATAAGTTGTTTTTTCTGTTCAATTATATCAACAAAACTTTCAATACGAGTTTCTATTCCTGTTAATGAGTCAATATCGTCTATGACGAGATTTAAGTAAGGTAAAGTGATTTTGCGAAAAACCAGTTCATTGACTAATGAATCAGGCCCGCAAGGAAAAGCCGTCAAAAAAATAATACCATCGATATTATTACGCACTATATCAATTGTACCAATGGCTTCCTTACTGTATTTAAAATAAAGTGATGGTGATAAGGAAGAAGCTAATTTATTAGTCATTTTGGGATCAAAGCCATCACTCATAATTACTTCTATGCCTAAACTTTCTAGTAAATAAATAATAGATTGTCCTAGATAAGCATCATGAAGGTTATAAGAGTGACCAATTAATAATACTTTAGTTTGATCAGATTTTAGTTTATGAAAACTATTTAAGACCTTCTTTTTACACTCTTTGTTAGCTTTAACTGAAGCAAATTGATAAGCTTTAATAGAGTCCCATCTTTTTTTATGTAGGACTTTGCCCATATTAATAAAAGCAGATATTTCATTTTCACCATGACAATAATCAATATTGTAATTTAATATTTTGACATTAAAAATATTATTAACGATATCAAACAAACTCAAAAAATTAGTACACGTTTGATCAGAAAGACCATAGTTATCTATTCGTGGTATTAAAATATAATCACATCTATCTTTTAGATAACTAACATGTCCTAAATATATTTTGAGTGACAAACACATCTCATCATTAGCGTATTTTAATCCATCTTTAATAATGGCTTTATTAGTTGGTGGACTAATAATAATATCACAATCTAAAGCTTTAAAAAAATTAATCCATAAATCTTTATAATGATAGTAATTAAGAGCCCGTGGTATTCCAATTTTTAATTTGTCCATATATATCACCTATATCATTATATTAACTTATTTTACTAATATGTCTATTAATACAAAGACTACTATTTTACTTAAAAATGTGCTATAATATGATATAGAAAAAGGGAGGTTCATATGATATTAAGAGAACTTACTAATGATGAATTTAATATATTTGCTAGTAACTTTGATGACAAATCACCTTATCAAAGTTCTCCTTATGCTTTAGTTATGAACCACCATGGATATACTAGTATGCTGCTTGGCCTTGTTGATAATGATCAAATTGTGGCGGCTTCTCTCATTTTAATTGAGCAAAGGTTTAAGTTTAAATATGCCTATGCTCCAAGAGGTTTTTTAATAGATTATAATAATTATGAACTATTAGATATTTTTACTAAAAAAATTAAAATTTTTTTAAATAAATATGATATTATTGCTGTTAAAATTAATCCTCTTATTGTTAAAAATATATATACAACTAAAGAAACAGTTATTAATCCTAATTATGATGACGTTTTTAATAATTTAAAAAAAGCTAACTTTTATCACTTAGGTTATAATAATTATTTTGAAGCCTTAAAACCTCGTTTTGAAGCAATTGTTGATATTAGTAAACCTTATTATCAAATTTTCAAACTTTTTAGAAAAGAACTTAAAACTAAAATTAGAAGTGCTGATAGATGCGGTATTAAAATATTTAAAGGTAAAGAAGATGATTTGGATATTTTATATAAACAAACACAGAAAAAGTATAAACGGGATTTAAATTATTTTCAAGATTGTTATAAATACTTTAATAAAGATAATAATATTGAATTTTATTACGCTAAATTAGATACTAAATACTATCTTAGTTTTATTCAGAATAAATACACTAAACAAGAACAACAATGCCTACTTATTAATCAAATGATTATTGCCAAAAGTAACAATTATAAAACTAATCAACTTTTAAATCAAAAAATCCACAATGATAAATTATTAGAAATTGTTAAAAAAGAATTAATTAGAGCTACCAAGTTATTAAGTGATTTCCCTGAAGGTATTATCATTGCTTCAGCTTTAATTGTTAAAAGATTTAATCATTTATATCTATTAATAGATGGTTTTGATCCTAAATATAAGAATATGAATGCTAAACACTTATTACTATGGAAAATAATGGAAAAATATAGCAATTTAGGTTATAAAAGTTTTAATTTAGGTGGAGTAATTAATCCAAGTGAAAAAAAACATAAATATTATGGAGTTAACAATTTTAAAAACTTATTTAGCCCATCTATTTATGAATACATTGGTGATTTAGAATTAGTAACTAATAATGCCTTATATTTTATGTATCGTAACTCAGCTCCCATTAGAAATATTATTAATAAATGACAAGAGATTGTCATTTTTTTATGAAGCTATAATTACAGTTCCCGTTATACCATTGTATTGTAATTTACTTTCTAGCCATGATTTTGTTGTTGCATTTTTGGTATATATAGTTGCTCCTGAAGCCATTCTATAAAATATTAAATCACCACCAGTTCCAGTAGCCAAATCAAAAGTAGCTTGTCTAAAATCAATAATAGAAACATTAGTATTACTAAACATTTGTGCCATATAAGTTGTATTAGAAGTAATAAAACTACTTAAATTTATTGTAGTTAAACTACTACTTCCCATAAACATGTAAGCCATTTGTGTTACATTGGATGTATTAAAACTGCTTAAATCAATACTCGTAAGTGAAGTCATATTGCTAAACATAGAACTCATATTAGTTACATTGGATGTATTAAAACTGCTAAGATCTAAACTAACTAACTTTATCGTATAGTTAAACATGCCTGTCATATTAATTACATTAGAAGTGTCAAAATTAGTAAAATCAATCGTTTGTAATGCATCTAATTTCATAAATAAATATGATGAATCAGAATTAGCATATACTTTACCATCACCACCAATTGTTACTTCATATAAGCCATCACTATTAGCATCTTTATACCACGCCATAACTGATCCATCGCCCTTTTCGGAAACATCCCAAGAATTTAATACTCCACTAGGAACAATATTAGTTGTTGAAAAATTTATACTTTCAATTTGTTGCTTTTTAATTGGCCCATACAAGAATGGTTTATAACTGTAACTATTATAGGCTTCAACCTTTAAAGTTGGTTCATATAATTCAACAATAACCTTTCTAGTTACTACAGTACTGTTACCAGCACTATCACTTATTGTGTAAGTTATGTAATATTCTCCTACTTCGCCATAATTAATATTATTAGTTATGATTACATTACTAGTAATATCACCATCAGTATCATCAACCACGCTATATCCAGGTTCGATATATGATGTATCATTTGTAGTTAGCATTATATCACTAGTTTCTAATGTTATAACTGGCGCTACTACATCTGGCACGCAATCTTCTTTAGCATCAACGGCTCTTATCGTAATAGTATCAGCATCATATCCTTTAGTTGCACACCAGCCATTACTATAAAAATTAATCGAAACATTTCCTTCATCATTTATAATTAAATTACCATAATTAGGATTACTTCCTTTATATTCAAGTGAAATATTACCATTTTTTAATGCTTTAACACCATTATCAAAAGTATATTCTGTTTCCTCGGCATCTATTTCTTTAATTAAACTCTTGGCATAACCTTGTTCAGCCGCTGTTACAATAGCATAACTACTATCCAAGAAAGCTCCTTTTTTTGCTTCACTTATGATATTCATAATTAATGGGGCTGCTATTAAAGCTATTACTGCTAGTATTACTATTACCGCTAATAATTCTATTAATGTAAATCCTTTATTTTTTTTCATTTTTATTTTCTCCTAATCATTATTATGTGTATATTATAACATATATACAAAGTAATTATATTAACTTTCACATAAAATCAAACAAAAATAAGGCTTTTTTAAATATTTTATGTAAAATAAAAAAGAGAATCTAACGACTCTCTTAATATAAATTATAATTATTTAATAATTTCTGAAACGTTACCAGCACCAACAGTTCTTCCACCTTCACGAATTGAAAACTTAGTTCCATTTTCAATAGCGATTGGGTGAATTAATTCTACTGTCATATCAACGTTATCACCAGGCATAACCATTTCAACTCCTTCAGGAAGTTCAATTACACCAGTAACATCTGTTGTACGGAAATAGAATTG
The DNA here is from genome assembly GCA_028693965.1 of Bacilli bacterium. GTDB lineage: Bacteria > Bacillota_I > Bacilli_A > RF39 > UBA660 > JAQUUG01. The sequence continues at coordinate 9,421 of JAQUUG010000011.1, read as the reverse complement.
TGGACGGTAATTTGAGAAGAATGGAGTATGTCTTCCACCTTCTTCTTTGCTAAGTACATATACTTGAGCTTTGAATTTATTATGTGGAGTAACACTACCAGGTTTAGCTAATACTTGACCACGTTCAACTTCTTCACGAGCAATACCACGTAATAAAACACCAGCATTATCTCCTGCTTCAGCATAATCAAGTTGTTTACGGAACATTTCAATACCTGTAACAACTGATTTTTTAGTTGGTCTAATACCAATGATTTCAACTTCATCATTAAGTTTAAGTTGTCCTCTTTCAACACGGCCAGTAACAACTGTTCCACGACCAGTAATTGTAAATACATCTTCTACTGGCATTAAGAATGGTTTGTCAGTATCACGAACTGGTGTTTCAATCCATGTATCAACAGCAGCCATTAATTCATTAATTTTTTCTTCGTATGCAGGATCTCCTTCAAGTGCTTTAAGAGCTGAACCACGAATAATTGGTGTATTATCTCCATCATATCCATATTCAGTTAATAACTCACGGATTTCCATTTCAACTAAGTCTAATAACTCTTCGTCATCAACCATATCACATTTGTTCATGAATACCACCATACGAGGTACACCAACTTGACGTGATAATAAAATGTGTTCACGAGTTTGAGCCATAGGTCCATCAGTAGCAGCAATAACTAAAATTGCTCCATCCATTTGAGCAGCACCGGTAATCATGTTTTTAACATAATCAGCATGTCCTGGACAGTCTACGTGTGCGTAGTGTCTAGCATCAGTTTGATATTCAACGTGTGAAGTATTAATTGTAATACCACGTTCTCTTTCTTCTGGTGCTTTATCAATTTGGTCATAAGCTTGAAATTCAGCTTTACCTTGTTTTGCTAATACATTTGTAATAGCAGCAGTTAATGTAGTTTTACCATGATCTACGTGTCCAATTGTCCCAATATTAACATGGGGTTTTGAACGATCAAATTTTTGTTTTGCCATATTTTCTTTTCCTCCTTATATTTAACTTTACAATATTATTGTATATCAACTAAATAAAAATATCAAGTATTTTTATTTAGTTTCCACCGTTTTTCTTAATAATGTTTTCAGCAATATTTTTAGGTACTTCTTCATAATGATCAAACTCCATTGTAAATTGACCACGACCTTGTGTATTACTTCTTAAACTAGTTGCATACCCAAACATTTCTGAAAGTGGCACAGTGGCATTAATAGCTAAAGCATTACCACGTGATTCTTGACCAAGTGGTCTTCCACGACGTGATGTTATATCACCCATAACAGTTCCTAAATATTCTTCTGGAACAATTACTTGAACTTTCATGATTGGTTCTAATAAAATAGGTTTACACTTGTTTTTAGCTTCTTTTAAAGCCATACTAGCAGCAATTTTAAATGCCATTTCTGATGAGTCAACATCATGATATGAACCATCAAATAAAGTTGCTTTAATATCAACAAGTGGATATCCTGCTAAAATACCAGTTTTAATAGAATCTTGTAAACCTTTATCGACAACTGGGATGTACTCACGAGGTACAACACCACCAACGATAGCGTCAACATATTCATAACCTTTATCAGGATTTGGTTCAAATTTAATCCAAACATGACCATATTGTCCACGTCCACCAGATTGTTTAATATATTTACCTTCACAATCACCAGCTTGCGTTAATGTCTCACGATAAGAAACTTGTGGTTGACCAATGTTAGCTTCAACACCAAATTCTCTTCTCATACGATCAACAATAATGTCTAGGTGAAGTTCACCCATACCAGCAATAATTGTTTGACCAGTTTCACGATTAGTACTTGCTCTAAAAGTTGGATCTTCCTCAGAAAGTTTTTGTAAAGCTAACCCCATCTTATCTTGATCAGCTTTTGATTTAGGTTCAACAGCAAGTTCAATAACTGGTTCTGGGAATGTCATTGATTCTAGAATGCAAGCTTTTTTTTCATCACAAAGAGTATCACCTGTTGTTGTATTTTTAAGTCCAACAGCAGCAGCTATATCTCCAGCAAATACTTCTGATAACTCTGTTCTAGTATTGGCATGCATTTGTAATAAACGGCCAATTCTTTCTTTGTTATTTTTAGTAGCATTTAAGATATATGAACCACTTGATAAATGTCCTGAGTAAACTCTAAAGAAAGTTAATTTACCAACAAATGGATCTGTCATAATTTTAAATGCTAAAGCACTAAATGGTTCAGAGTCTGATGGATGTCTAACTATTTCATTACCATCTAAATCTACCCCTTTAATTGATTCAATATCAGTAGGTGCTGGTAAATAGTCAAGAACAGCATCTAGTAATAATTTAACTCCTTTATTACCTAAAGCCGTTCCACAAAGAACTGGGAAGAATTCTACTGCAAGAGTTCCCTTACGAATAGCTCTTTTAATTAAATCAATACTAACTTCTTCATCAGCTAAGTATTTTTCCATTAATTCTTCATCATATTCAGCAACAGCTTCAATCAAATCTATTCTAGCTGCTTCTGCTTTATCTAAAAGTTCAGCTGGGATATCAATTTCAGTAGCATTTTCTTCTGGTTTACCATCATAATGGTAAGCTTTCATTGCAACTAAATCAATAATACCATCAAATTCATTTTCTGCTCCTATTGGAAGTTCAATAGGTTTAGCATTAACGCCTAAACGTTCTTTAATAGTTTTTAAACTATAATAGAAGTCTGCACCCATTTTATCCATTTTATTAGCAAAAATCATTCTTGGAACTTTGAATTCAGTTGCTTGACGCCAAACAGTTTCCGTTTGTGGTTCAACACCAGCTTGAGCATCGATTAAAGCAACAGCTCCATCTAGTACTCTAAGTGATCTTGATACTTCAACAGTAAAATCAACATGGCCCGGAGTATCGATGATATTCATACGATAATTTTTCCAAAAAGCCGTTGTAGCTGCTGAAGTAATAGTAATTCCACGTTCTTGTTCTTGTTCCATCCAGTCCATTTGTGAAGCTCCATCATGAGTTTCTCCAATTTTATGGATTTTTTTAGTATGGAATAAGATACGTTCTGTACAAGTTGTTTTACCTGCATCAATATGAGCCATTATTCCAAAGTTACGTGTTTTTTCTAAACTATATTCACGAGCCATAATTATTTCCTTTCTTTATATTACCAACGATAATGTGCAAATGCTTTATTAGCTTCTGCCATTCTATGTGTATCTTCACGTTTTTTAACAGCGCCACCAGTTCCCTCAGCAGCATCTATTATTTCATTAGCAAGGTTAATAGCCATTGAATGGCCTCCTCTTAAACGAGAATATTGAATTAACCAGCGAAGTGCTAAAGCTTGACTACGGTCTGCTCTTACTTCGATTGGTACTTGGTAGTTAGCCCCACCAACACGGCGTGATTTAACTTCTAAAGAAGGTTTAATATTTGCCATGGCTTTATTAAATACTTCCATAGGATCGTTACCATTTTTTTCTTTTATAATGTCAAATGCTTCATAAAGAATTTTTTGAGCTGTACCTTTTTTACCATCATACATCATACTATTAATTAATTTAGTAATCATTTTAGAATTGTACATTGGATCAGCTAAAACATCTCTTTTTACTGCACGTCTTTTACGCATAATAATCCTCCCTTCATTAATTATTTTTATTAGTTTGTTTTATTTATTTGCTTTTGGTTTTTTCGCACCATATTTAGAACGACCTTGACGACGTTTATCAACGCCAGAAGTATCCATAGTACCACGTACTATATGATAACGAACTCCGATTAAGTCCTTAACACGTCCACCACGTAATAATACGACACTGTGTTCTTGTAAGTTATGACCTTCTCCACCAATATAAGCAGTTACTTCATAACCATTACTAAGTCTAACACGAGCATATTTACGTAATGCTGAGTTTGGTTTCTTAGGAGCCATTGTTCCAACACGAGTACAAACTCCTCTTTTTTGTGGAGAATTTAATGTTGTTTCTTTTTTATCTTTACTATTAAATCCAATTCCTAAAACAGGTGATTTGCTTTTTTTCGTTTTGTTTTTTCTACTTTTTCTAACTAATTGATTTGTTGTAGGCATATTGTCCTCCTTCCTTAACACATATCCAGGTGTTTCAATTTTATCCTTAATTAAAGATTTACCGAAGTAAACCTTAATTAGAAACATTAATAATATAACACTTTTATTATATGATTGTCAACAGTTTTTTATACAATTATTGGCTTTTCTCTAAAAAAAGTCTCAAACTTTTTGGTACACTATAACTAGCTAGTTTAATATCCATTCTCTATTATACTCTAGTATATTTAAATACGTTATCTTTTTATTTATTTAAAATAGTTCTTTACTAGTGATATTTTCTTTAAAACGATATAATTTAGCTGGTCTACCATTAAAGCCTTCGTTTTTGTAACCAGTATCTTCAATAAGTCCAAAATTAATGAATTTTTTTCTAAAATTACGACGATCTAAATTTTTATTTAGTATTTGTTCATATACTTTTTGCACTTCTGGCAAAGTAAAATCACTAGGAAATAAACTTTTTAAAATATTGCTATTAACTAGTTTAGTACTTAAGTATTTAATAGCTTGCTCTATAATAATAGCATGATCAAAAGCCATTTTAGGTATAGAACTAATTGAAAACCACTGATATTCAATATTATCAGTTATATCTTTTTTTAATTCAAAACTGACAATATCAATTATTCCAACAAAAGATGCTGCTAACACTCTTTTATCAGGATAGCGATCAAGATTACTAAATAAATAATTTTGCTCGTTTAATATCTCAAATCCTATTTTTGAGATTAAAATTTCATTTACATTATCTTCCATTGTTGTTTCTTCATCTAACTCTTTGACTGGCAAAGTCCAATAACCTTTATATGGTTCATTTTTTTTATGCCATAATAATATTTTTACTTCACCTTTATCAATAGTAAAAATATTAATAACTGTCTCTATTTTATTCATAAATTCTCCTTTTTTTGTGTTTCTAGTACACACTAACATTATAAGGTTTTAAACATAAAAAGTCAATAGATACAAAAAATTATAGGCTTTATCCTATAATTTTTGTAATCAAATGTTTAATTTTAGGATTGTCACTCACCTCTAAATCAATCAGATTTAAAGATAAAATAAAATGATTACTATTTTCTTTAGTAACATACTTCCACATATAATCACCTAATCTAAATAAGAAATATAGTAAAAAACATTATTTTGTGAATGAAGAATACTCCAACTACATGAAATGTAGATAAGTATTTTGAATGAACAAATTAATCTTTAACTAATAAAAGCTATACAGTGGCTCACTGCTAGTCTAAGTAAACTTAGAAAATACTACTATATTTCTTACTAAAATTATTCTAACATAAATTACAAAAAAACAACCTATTGGTTGCTTTTTCTAATCCATTAGTTCTTGTTCTAATGCTTCAAGTGGTTCTTCTTTAAGCAAATCAAGTTCTAAATCATAATCAAATTTTTTGTATTTTTTAGCACCGGTTCCAGCTGGTATCAATTTACCCATAATAACATTTTCTTTAAGTCCATGTAAATGGTCAACTTTACCATGAATAGCGGCATCTGTTAAAATACGTGTTGTTTCCTGGAAGGCTGCGGCTGATAAGAATGAATCAGTTTCCAAAGATGCTTTAGTAATACCAAGTAATACTGGTCTACCTGTTGCAGGTCTTTTGCCTTCAAGAATAAGTTTTTTATTACTTTCCGTAAACTTATTAATATTTACCATTGTTCCTGGTAATAATAATGAATCACCAGAACTAATAATTTTAATTCTTGAAATCATTCTTTTAGCAATTACTTCAATATGTTTATCGCTAATATCAACACCTTGCGAACCATAAACTTTTTGAATTTCTTTCAAAATGTATTGTTGAACGGTAATTGGATCAGTAACAACTAATAACTCTTTTGGATTAATCGCACCATGAGTTAACATTTGCCCTGCTTTTACTTCTTCTTTTAATTCAACATTTAATTTTGTTCCATAATTAGTAGTGTGTTCTTTAGTTTCAACATCATTGGTAACAGAAATGATAAACTTACCATTTTCGTCTTCAATTTTTGTAACAACACCATTAATTTCTGAAATTGTCGCTTTACCTTTTGGATTACGAGCTTCAAAAAGTTCTTGAACACGAGGTAAACCTTGAGTGATATCATCTCCGGCAACACCACCGGTATTAAAGGTTCTCATTGTAAGCTGAGTACCTGGCTCACCAATTGATTGAGCTGCCATAATACCAACTGCTTCTCCTGTTTCAACAATTGAACCAGTCGCTAAATTACGTCCATAACATTTTTGACAAACGCCATTGTCAGTACGACAAGTTAAAACAGTTCTAATTGGTACTTTTGTTACACCAGCGTTGAGAATTTTATCAGCTAGTTGTTCAGTAATATAAGTATTTCTTTCCACGATAACTTCTTTAGTTTCTGGATGTAATACTTTTTTATTAGTATATCTACCAACGATACGATTTCTTAAAGATTCAATAACAGTACCATCTTTTTCATTAACAAAGGCTTCTACTAATACCCCTTGTTCTGTACCACAATCATCTTCTCTAACAACAATATCTTGTGAGACATCAACTAAACGACGGGTTAAGTAACCAGCATCGGCTGTTTTTAAAGCCGTATCAACAGCTCCTTTTCTGGAACCATGCGTTGATAAGAAGAATTCTGAAATTGTAACACCTTCACTAAATGATGATTTAACAGGTATTTCCACAAAACCACCACTTGGTTTACCAAATAGTCCTCGCATACCAACTAATTGCGTATGACTTCCCATATCACCACGAGCTTTACTCATCATCATAATAGAAATAGGATTGTCATAATCTTCTCTAACCATTTGTTCTAATTCTTTAGTTATTTTACTCTTAGCATCAGTCCAGATTTCAACAACTTTTTCATATCTTTCTTGATCAGTAATTAAACCACGTTTAAATTGTTTATTTACTTGATCAACTAAATCTTGACTTTCTTTTAAAACTTCATGTTTAATTTTACTCTCTTTAATATCAGTAATAGCTATTGATATACCAGATAAAGTTGAAAATTTAAATCCTAAGTCTTTTAATTTATCAAGCATTACTGAAGTTTCAGTTGTTTGATATCTCTTATAGATTTGGGCAATAACTTTACCTAATGCGCCTTTATTTAAAGCGTCAACAAGAGGCATACCAGCAATTATTTCTCTAATATTTTCACCACGACTGATGAAATATTTAGCTGGTGTTACTTTTTCAATATTTTCACTGCTACCATCATTAATATATTGAAAAGAATCTGGAAATATTTCATTGAAAATGATTTTACCTGGTGTTGTAACTAGATATTTATCCATATATGAATCTGGGAATATCTTGTATTTAAATGAACTTACTGGCAAAGCTATACGAGTATGAACTGTAATTTCTCTACGTTCATAAGCCATCTTAACTTCGTTAGGATTTTTAAATACACGTCCTTCACCATCTAGATTGGCTTTTTCAATCGTTAAATAATAGTTACCAAGTACCATATCCTGTGATGGTGTAACAATTGGTTTTCCATCTTTAGGACTCAAGATGTTATTAGCACCTAGCATTAAAAGACGAGCTTCTGTTTGGGCTTCAATACTTATAGGTACGTGGACAGCCATTTGATCACCATCAAAATCGGCATTAAATGCTGTACAAACTAAAGGGTGAAGACGAATAGAACGACCACCAATTAATTTAGGTTGGAAAGCTTGAATACCAAGTCTATGCAACGTTGGAGCTCTATTTAGCATGACAGGATGTTCTTTGATTTTTTCTTCAACTATATCCCATACTCTTGGATCTTGATTTTCAATCATTTTTTTAGCTGCTTTGATATTAGTAGCTATTTCTCTAGATACAAGTCCATTAATAACATGTGGTTTAAATAATTCTAAAGCCATTTCTTTAGGTATACCACATTCATACATTTTTAAGTTAGGTCCAACAACGATAACAGAACGACCTGAATAGTCAACACGTTTTCCAAGTAAGTTTTGACGGAAACGTCCTTGTTTACCTTTAAGCATGCTTGATAATGATTTAAGTGGTCTATTTCCAGCACCGGTAATATTACGACCACGACGACCATTATCTATCAAAGCATCTACTGCTTCTTGAAGCATACGTTTTTCATTTTGAATAATTATAAGTGGTGCTCCAAGATCCATAAGTTTCTTTAATCGATTATTACGGTTAATTACTCTTCTATATAAATCATTTAAGTCACTTGTCGCAAATCTGCCACCATCTAGTTGAATCATTGGACGAAGTTCAGGAGGAATAACAGGAAGAACATCCAATATCATCCATTCAGGCTGATTACCTGACTCATAAAAAGCGTTTAAAACGTCTAATCTTTTGATTAATCTTGTTCTTTTTTGACTTGTTACATCTTTAATATCTTCTATTTCTGTTTTTATCTCATTGACTTCTTTTTCAACATCAACTTGTTTTAATAATTCTTTAATTGCTTCAGCGCCCATTCCAACTCTAAAACTGCTACCATATTTTTCATAGTAAGCACGATATTCTTTATCAGAAATCGTTTGTTTTTTTTCAAGAGGAGCTGCTCCTGGGTCTAATACAACATATGAGACAAAGTATAAAACTTCTTCTAAGTCACGTGGTGACATATCAAGGACAAGTCCAATACGAGAAGGAATGCCCTTGAAAAACCAAATATGTGATACTGGGGTAGCAAGTTCAATATGACCCATACGTTCACGACGTACTTTTGATCTTGTAACTTCTACACCACATCGATCACAAATAATGTTTTTATATCTTAATCTTTTATATTTACCACATGAACATTCAAAGTCCTTAGTAGGTCCAAAAATCTTTTCACAAAATAAGCCATCACGTTCTGGTTTTAAAGTACGATAATTAATAGTTTCGGCTTTTTTGACTTCTCCATAAGACCATGATCTTATCTTTTCAGGTGAAGCAATAGCTATTTTTAATCCTTCAAAATTATTAATATCCATTAATCTTCATCCCCTTCCACTTCTTCAGTTTCATCAAATTCTTCATCTAATTCTTCTTCTAAGTCTTCATCTAAATCTTCGTCTTCTTCGCTAACGTCTTCAGCACTTTTTTCATTACTTCCGCTTTCTTCGTCACTAGAAAGTAAATTTAAATCAATACTTTTTTCAAATTCATCAGTTGTTAAGAAACTATCTTTTTCTTCTTCTTCTAAATCTTTTAGTTCAACATATTCACCATTGTCATTTAAAACAGTAATATCTAGTCCTAAAGCTTGAAATTCTTTAGTTAAAACTCTAAATGATTCTGGTACTCCTGATTTAGGAATTGGTTGTCCTTTAACAAGAGCTTCATATACTTTAACA
>JAQUUG010000079.1 GCA_028693965.1 Bacilli bacterium | reverse complement strand
TTTAGATGTAGTAGAAAAAGCTTAGATTCAGCTAAGTGAACTAGAAGACGGGTATATTAAAAATATTAAAAATACATCAGGTGAATCATGCGCGGGATATGTTAAGGTAGAAAAGACTGAAGAAGACTATGATTATACTGTTTATTTAGACTGTGGTAATGGTGAGAACTTGCTTGTTGATTCTAGTTATGTCAATTATGGAGGGGACTATCTAGATGAATTTCAAGATGTAATTGAAACTAGTGATGGTGGATATCTAGCAGTAGGAAGGAGTAACTCTAGTACTTTTAGTAATAATACTAGATATGGAGACACATTAAATTATGATGCTATAATAGTAAAATATGATAGTAATGGTTTAGAAGAATGGAGTCATAATTTTGGAGGGACAAGTAACGATTATTTTTATAGTGTCATAGATGATGGTAGTGGATATGTAGTGGTTGGTTCAAGTACATCACAAGATGAAGATATGGCAGACAATGAAGCCACTATATATGGTAATAGTATTTTAGTTAAGTATAGTTATAATGGTAATATAATTAATACAAAAATAGCAACAAAAAATTTATCTAATGTAGAATCTTTAGCTAATACAATTTTATACAGTAATGGCTATTATTATATTATTGGTCATGGCAGGAATGTTACGTCAAAAAGTGCACAACTTCAATATATAATCAAGTATGATTCTAATTTTAATGAAGTATGGAAAAATACCTATGGTGGTAATTATGCATCTTATCAAAATGGAGCTATTGTTAATAATGATGGCAACATAGTTCTATTGGGATTATCTAGTTCCATTGATGATGAGTTGAGTGATATAAAAATTGGTGTTAAAGGAAATAAAGATGCTACTATAACCGTTGTAGATAATACAAATGGAGAAATTATAAACGTTGGAATTTTTGGTGGAACAGATGGTGATGACTATTTTACTGATGCTGTTGAAGTGGATGATGGTTATATTGTGGTAGGATACACTAGTTCTACTGATTATGATATGTCTGGACTATCAAAAGGAAGTATGGATGCTATCGTTGTTAAGTATAGTAAAACGGCTGATGAAAATGGTGTTTTACCTATATTATGGAAAAAAATAGTAGGTGGTAGTAAGAATGATTATTTTAAGAAAATACTTCTTGCAGATAATTATATAATAGCAACCGGTAATAGTAATTCGAGCGATGGTGATTTACAAAATATATCCAAAACATCATCATCTGACTATGATGGATTGATAGTAAAAATGGACTTAAGCGGCAATATATTATTAAAGACTACTTATGGTGGTAGTCAAAGTGAATATTTAAATGGCGGTATTTACTCTAACGGTAAATATATATTAGTAGGAAGCAGTTTTTCTTTAGATGAAGATATGGAATCATTCAATTTAGGAAATAGTGATGCCATTATGCTTAGTATAGATGCTGATTTAAATATTATAGATGGTTTCAAATTAGAAACATTATTAATGAGTAATCAAAAAGAAATAATAGTTGATTATGGAGCCTCTATTCCGACGGTTGATGGAAAAGATAATTTACAATTATATACAACTAATGATGCATCTAGTGATTTAGGAAATTGGTGCTCATCAGATATTTATTTTGACCCTAATGGCAATTATAATTATGTTGGTTGCTTGAAGCCTTTTGATAGTGGTAATAGAATAACGCTATATTACGATTCTATAAGCGCTAGCAATCAAATAGAAGTTGGCGCTAGTACTCAAAATAGTTGGATTAAATTACATTTTTCCTTTGGTAATGTTCTTCAGCCAGAGATGAGTAATCTAAAAATCAAATTTTCTGATACTGATGCGGTTACTATAGAAGAAGCTGTTAATTTAGAATATATTGAACCACTTGTAATAATAGGAAATTCTAGAACAGGCAGTTATTTTTTTGCTAATAGTTTTAATGTTTTATCAGGAGAAAGCAGCGGTGATGGTAAATACACCGTTTTAGAAATATTGATAAAACCCAAAAATAAAGTTTTAGAACAAATAACTTTTGATGCAAATGATAATTATGAAAAAAGTAAAGCATGGATGTACATTTATGAATTTTTAAATTTTGATATATCATTAACTCCTAATACAAATTAAAAGTAAATAAGATTAATTATTTACTTTTTGTTTTGCGATAATATCAATTTTTTTGAATACATCATCATTTCTGTTTTATAGTATTTTTTTGGATTATATTATGACATAAATGACATAAAATCGAAGTATTTTTTAATTGTTTTAGGGTATAAATAAATTAGGAGGCTATAGCTATATGAAATCAAAAAATTATGATTTAGTCATTTATGTTGTACTAGTAGTATTTATTGTTGTACTAGGTGTATATAAAATAGTTATAGATAATAGCAAAAAAAAACAAAAAGCATTACTTGAGGAAAGTAGTAGTGCGATAGTAGAATTAGCTAGTAATAGATATAAAGAAGTATCATCTACTGATAACAATATTTTTAGTCTTGTTTACAAATATTATAAATATAAAGAAGTATCAACAAGTAATGATAAATTAAATTATGATGGTTATACACCTAAAGGTGGTAGTATTATTGTTAATATGGAGGCAGAAGTAGCTTTTGCTTTATATAATGATTATTATTGTGCGATAAAGGATTATGATGGCGAAATTGCAATAAGTGTTAAAGATGGATCAGGGTGTGATTTAGAAAAAGTCTATTATGAAGATGAAAGTGGAGCTTCAAAACCAGACGTTAGTGGCAATATAATAGCTGTTATGTACCAAGATGGTAATTGGATAAAAGCAGATACATATCAGAAATGGTATGATTACAAGCAGCAGTGGTGGGCTAACGCAGTATTAGTAGATCAAGAAGTGCGTGCAAAGTATTTATATAGTACACCGGGAACAATTGTTAAAGATGATGATATTTTAGTCCATTTAGTATGGGTGCCAAAATATAAATATCAAATATTTAATTCTTATTCCAATGAGATATCAGAAACATCAATTGAAATTGTTTTTCAAAGTTCTAATGAAACAGAAAGCAATAAACTCAGTAATGAGCAGTGGATAACTCATCCAGCTTTCACTTTTAATGGTGAAGAATTAGACGGAATTTGGGTAGCAAAATTTGAAACATCAGGAACTAAGGATGAACCTTTAGTTAAACCTAATAAAGAAGCTTTAAATTCTTTAACTTTATCAGAACAGTTTGATGCTTCATCGGTTTTCGATGATTTAAATACGTATGGAATCATGAAAAAGAATTATGTTCATATGATGAAAAATACGGAGTGGGGAGCTGTTCTTTATCTGTCGCAAAGCAAGTATGGTATATATGGTATTGGAGAAACCATGATGGGTAATAATAGCTTGTCTTATATTACAGGATGCGCAAGTGATGATTCATTATCACCATCGACTTTGGAATGTCAAAATGAATATAATACTGAAATAGGAGTTAAAGCTAGTACCACGGGTAATATCTATGGCATCTATGATATGGCTGGAGGATTAGCAGAGGCCGTAATGGCGTATACTAAAACAACAGATGATAATAATCTTTCTGGTTTTACAGAAGCTCCTGATGAGACTTATTATGATTTATATCAATCTGGTGAAGAAAGTGATACTAAAGAAGCATATAATCGTAAGATTTATGGTGATGGGACAGGAGAAGTTAATAATTGGTATGGTTGTACATCATATATGATTACAAGCAAAAAACCTTTTTTTATCAGAGGTGGTAGTTCAATAAATCCTAATATCTTTAGCTTTGATATTTATAATGGTGAAAATAGAAGTGACATTGGTTTTAGAATTGTTATGTCATAGAAAAAGAATAATTATGTGATAGTAATTATTCTTTTTACATAATTTGATAATTAGAGTCTGTATATTTACTATTAGTATATGGGATTGGTTTTACATTTCCTACTGTATTTTCTAGTGAAGTTACGCGACTTTCCAGCATTTGAATTTGACTATTCATATTGCTTAAAGTTTGTTCAATTGTAGTTGATGTTGTAGTGGTGCTTCCGTTTGTAGTACTAGTTGTATTGTTAGTTGATGTGCTTTGACCATTTTGATTATTTCCAGAACATGATGAACCGTTGTATGATGGATTCATCCATGGCATCATACCTGGCATTTGCATGTTAGGCATCATCATATTTGGTGTCTGCATGTTAGGCATCATCATATTTGGCATTGGATATGGTTGAAAAGGCATCATTCCTACATCACGATTATTTTTCATTAACAATTCACTCCTTTGTCTTCAATTAATTATATGCGTTTATATTATTTTGGTGCCTATATCACATTATGTAAATCCCATTTACATGATATTAAAATAGTATTGACAAATAATACTATTTTTTTGTATAATCAAACTAGATAAATAGGAGGGAAGTATTTGTATGAGAAAGGGTTTTACATTAATTGAACTATTAGCAGTTATTGTTATTTTAGCTATCATAGCTTTAATTGCAACCCCATTAATTATGAATATTATCAATGAAGCACAAATAGGAGCTTTTGAAGATAGTAGTT
>JAQUUG010000010.1 GCA_028693965.1 Bacilli bacterium | reverse complement strand
CAACATGATCAAGTTCAATATTGGTAATAATAGCATACTCAGGTTCATAATTTAAAAAATGACGATAATATTCACAAGCTTCTAACATAAACCACTCATTATCTTTAGAAGCAAAACCTAGTCCATCACCAATCAAATAATTACAACCCAAGATTGGGTCTAAAGTATGCGCTAACATGGAAGTTGTTGTTGTTTTACCATGGCAACCAGCCACCGTTATGGTCTTAAACATTTTAGATAGTTTCCCAACCATTTCATAATATTCATGTTTTTTTAGATTTAAAGCTTCTGCTTTCACTAATTCCTTATGATCACTTTTGATTGCCGTACTATAAATAACAACACAATTTTTATCTAATTCATCATTAGGACCTGTATAAATAGGAATGTTTCTTTCAATTAACTTATCTTCTGTAAACTGATGATGCTTGTCATCATCATAACCTACTACTTTGTACCCTAAATCATTTAAAATAAGTGCAAGAGCAGCCATCCCTGCTCCTTTTATTCCAATCATATAGTATTTCATGAAACTCATCTCCTTAATATATTATATATCATTGATTCAAAAAATTAATAATAAATGGACTTAATATTAAAAGTAAAATTAGTGGAACAACAAATACTACAGAAATTATACTAACTTTATTAGGAATTTTATTAATTTGTTCTTTAATTTTTAATATTCTCTTATCTCTTAAAAATTCAACTTGATTATACATTGTTTCTAAAATGCCACTTCCAAAAACACTAGTTTGCGTAATATTTAAAATAATATTATTGACTGTTTCAGAAGGTATTTTATATTTTAAATCATCTAGAGCTTCAATTAATGATTTACCAAATCGCATTTCTAATAAAGCTAATTTAAACTCATTAGATAATTCCGAATTAACGTTATCACAAGTAACCGTTAAAGCTCTTTCCAAATTACGACCTGACTCTAAAGTCAAAGTCAAAATTTCGAAAAAATTAAGAGCTTCTCTTTCTAATTTTTCACCACGTAATTTTATTTTATGATCTAATACTAAATAAGTAAAAACAAAATAATAAATCGTAGTAATTAAGGGAGCTATAATATAACCAAAATTGAATAAATAAAGACATAAAATAAAAACAAAAGGTAAGGTTATTAATCTTAGATTTAAGAAAGTCACAGCATCCATTTTTTTAGTTGATCCAAGCAAGTTAAGTTTACGCTTGATTTCATTAATATCTTCTTCACGATAGATTTTTTCTAAAATAACATTATTCTGTTTATTCATGTCATCACATCCTTACTTTCATGATTTTGCCAACAATATAAATATAAGATACATATATGATAAGCATAATGAAGATAATAATATTACCAAGAGTGGTATCAAGTAATGGACTAAAATAACCAGGATTAATAATACCTACGAAAAGAACAAAAAGAAGTGGTACTGCTATTAAAACATAAACAATAATTTTAGAGACACCAGTTAGAGAGTTAAGTTCTAAATTAAGTTTCTTCTTATTAAATAAGGTCTTTTCTATTGAAGAAAATACTTTAGTTATATTACCACCTGTTCTATTTAAAATGCTTAAAGAAGCAGTTAAATATGTAACTTCTTCCATTTTTAAACGTTCTTCAAATCTTTTGAAAACAGTATCAACTGATAGTCCTAAAGATAATTCTAAAGACATTTTCTTAAATTCTTCTGCCATATCGCCATCTAATTCTCTAGTGACTAATCTAATAGCTTGAATAATACTTCTTCCTGACTTAAAAGCATTATTCATAATAGTTATTGCTTGTAATAAATCATTTTCCATTTTTTTAATATATGATTTATACTTATATATATATAAAACATTAGGCATCAAATATCCTGCAAAAAAAGGAATAACTAGTTCATAAAACTGTAGTAATTTACCTTGAATAGAATTAGTAATAACAGCAACGATAACAAATATGAAAGCAATTACTATTTTGCTAGAAATAAAATCAATACTCTTTTGATATTCTTTATTAGAAATATGAAGATATTTATCAAATTTTTGACTATGTCTAGTAATAAAAACTGATTTAGATAACTCTCTACTAATATTTGATAATATATTTAAATATATTTTTATTAATTTATCAGATAAAGATAAATTATGATTTTTAATTGGTTCAATACTGTAATTAACAATTCTTTTTTCATACTTTAAAGCGCGAACAAACGATAAAATTAATTTAAGTAAAATTCCTAAAAATAACAAAATAGTAATATTAATAAATAATAAACTAAAAGTATTATCTTTTACAACATTAATATTTATATATGAATTAGTTTGATTGCCAGCACTATCTACAACCGTGTATATTAGTTTCTTACTGCCTAATGTACTTAAATCTATTTCTGACATATTACTTGTAACAGTATTTGTCAAGTCACCATCTTGATTATCATATGCTGAAATTAAAATATCATCTAAAGATTGTCCTTTTGTTATTGTAAGAGAAGTTGTTTCGACTTCTAAAACTGGTTTTTCTTTATCTATGCTATATAAACCACTTTGATAAAAAGTTGTATTGCCATCAATATCATATATAATAAATTCTAATTTATAAATACCCGTTTTACTTAGTAAAATACTAGTTGATTCATTCAAAGAACTTACATAACTGCTTATTTCATCATCTTTAATGATTCTATAATCATAACTTTCTGTTCTATCATCAGGAGTGTAAGTAATATAAATATCATTATTGACAGGGGTTGTTTGTTCATAAATACTTAAATATTCATTTACCTCACCCATTTTTTTCACCTTCTAACCAAAAATATCATTTAGAGAATCAATACCATGTGATCTTAATTTTTTATATACGATAGGAATATAATCATGCATTATAAATTCACCAATTACTTCCTCATTATCTAAAATACCAGTTTGTTTAAAGCCAAATATTTCTTTAACTTCAATAATATCATCTTTGAAACCGGTTATTTCACAAATACTAACAACTTTACGTTTACCATCGGCTAATCTTTCTACTTGAACGACAACATCAATAGCATTTTCAATATATTCGCGAATTGCTTTAATAGGAATTTCCATTCCTGCCATTAATATAAGCGTTTCTAAACGGTTTAAAGCGTCACTTGGTGAGTTAGCATGCATAGTTGATAAACTACCCGAATGTCCAGTGTTCATTGCCTGAAGCATATCTAAAGCCTCTTTACCACGAACCTCGCCAACAATAATACGATCTGGCCTCATACGAAGGGAATTAATAACCAAATCGCGAACAGTTACCTCACCTTCGCCATCATAATTAGTAAGCCTTGTTTCTAGCGATATAACATGTTTTTGGTTTAATCTAAGTTCTGCTGCATCTTCAATAGTTATAATACGCTCATCTTCATTAATAAATGATGATAGAACATTTAATAATGTTGTTTTTCCTGACCCCGTTCCTCCACAAATAATAATGTTCAGTTTAGCTTTAACACAAGCTTCTAAAAAACGAGCCATATAAGGTGTTAGCGTACCACTTCTTAAGAAATCTTCGATATTTGCTAAATCATCTTTAAACTTTCTAATAGTTAAAACGGGCCCTTTTAAAGATAAAGGTGCAATAACGGCATTTAATCTTGACCCATCTTTAAGTCTAGCATCTACCATTGGTGAAGAAGTATCAATCGTTCTTCCTAACGGTTGAATCATTCTTTGAACAGTTCTTATGATGTGGTCATCATTGATAAAAGAAATACTATCATCTTTAATAACTTTACCATCTAATTCAATATAAATTTCATTTGGTCCATTAACCATTATTTCAGTGATAAGCTTGTCATCAAGAAGTTCTGTTAAAGGTCCACTACCACTTATTTCATTGTCGATTAAATTATATAAATAACCAATTTCGGCAGTAGATAAATTATATCCTTCTATAACAGTTTCCACTTCTTTTTTAATTATTGCTTCAAAATTATCATGCGTATTATTATCAATTATTCTTTGAATAATTTTACTTCTAAGTTCATCTAATAAAACTTTGTTTTGAAAAGCTTCATAATCAGGAATATCTCTTAAAAAAGATTTATCCACTTTTACTTCAAATTCATCTACAAATTTTTTCATTATAACACCTATTTCTTATCTTTTAATAAATATTTACATATTTTTTCAACATACATAATACTTTTTTTATTAAGACCTGGTATTTGACCATCAATAACTTGTTTATCAATGTTTTTTATAAACATATTATTTGGTAAAATAAAATCAATACTTACTTTAATTAAGTTTTCTATTTCTTTTTTAGAATAAAAAGGATGTTTTTTTCTAAAACTTTCATTTAAAACAATCGTATAGTTATGATGATCCATATCTTTATATATTGCCATTATTGTTCTAATGTTTTTAAAATCCATTATATCATTACTAAGTAAATAAATAATATCATCACTATAATCAAAAATCATTAAATTAACTTCATCAATAATATGATTAGTATCAATTAAGATAGTATCATATTTAATAGCAGCTTTTGATAATACAACATTCAAGTATTTCATACTTATTTTACTAGCTGCTCTAGGATCTTTAGGTGATGGTAAAACATCAATATTATCATTATATTTTGATATATAATCTTCTAGATATTTAAAGCGATTGTTATTTAAATCATCAATTAACTGACATATATCATTATCATTATTAATGTTAAGCATTGGCGCAATAACACCACTATATAAATCTAAATCGATGATTAGAACTTTTTGATTAGCTTTAGCAAATTGACTAGCTAATTGCAAAAGGAAAGTTGATTTACCAGTCCCACCTTTGGTTGATGTAACAGTAAATATTTTAGCACGATTAACAGACATAATATCCCTCTATTCTTCTTTAATTATTTTTTGATGATTTTCAATATAACCAACATAAGTAGTTTTAATATAATAACCATCATCATTTATAAAACCCGATACTAAAGTTTTGTAGTAATATTCTAATTCAATTTTAATATAATTGTCATTTGTAGTAATGCTTTTAGTAACATTAGTTAAATTATAATCAATTATTTCATATACTTCATCAATTGATTCATTATCTAAATAGTTAGATATAACTTGTTTACTAACATTTATCATCTTTTTTTTGTAATTGTAAGTAAGACCTAGTTCTATAGTAAAGAAGATAAGAGTTAATAAAAAAGGTAAAACAACTACAAAAAGTGCGAGCACTTGTCCTTTATGTTTCATCATATATTACTCTCTCACTGCTTATTTCATAATTTTGGCCTAAGATCAAATTAAGACCTGGGCTTAATATTTTTATATTCTGTTTTATAGTAAAAGTGGTTATATTATTATTTTCGTCAACAGTAAACAATAAATTGTCACCTATTAAGTTATAGGCTTCACTAATTTTATTATTTTGGTATAATTCAATAACACTTTCCATTTTGTTTTCTAATTGATACTTTTGATATAGGATATTACTATAGTCGATAACTGCTAAAAATATAATTAAAAAAACGGGAAGTATTAATATAAATTCAACCATAGCTTGTCCTTTATTATTTTTCACTTTGTCACATCCTTATATCATAATAAAATTATATCAAATTATCTGGATTTTAACAACAATATTTTATCTTTTGAAAGAAAAAAATGATAATTATTATCATTTTATTCATCAACACAGACTCCATCGCCAGGATTTTCACCCTCAACGTAAACTTTGTCGATAAAAGAACATGATGCTTTAGTCATTGCATCTTGTAAGTACCCGCCTAATAACTTAACAATACTTACTACAACTACACTAATCACTGCAATAATCAATAAGTACTCTACCAAGGCTTGTCCTTTATTGTTATTTCTCATATCCTTACCTCCACTTTACTATCTAACTTAATATTACACGTTTTTATATGAAATGTCAATATTTTTTGGCTATCTGTTAAATAATATGAAAAAGCTGTGTAAACAAATACACAGTTATATTTTTATTCAATTGTTAAGACTTGGCGAAAGGAAACATCTCCATATTCTTTTCGCCCATCTCCGGACCCAGAAGTAAATATACCATTCCCTTTCCCATACATTACACTACCGCCACGAAAAAACCATGGAGATGAAAAAGTTACAATTGACATATTATCATGATACCATGAACTTATGTATCTAGTACTACCGTTAGTTTCAATCGTACTTTTTCCAAAATTACCTAGTTCAATTGTCGCATCACCTAGCTTTCCTCTTGAATAATCTATTGATGATGTCCCATACTCATACAAATCATAATATTTACTATCTGGAAAATTTATTCCATCAGTTATTTCTGTTATACTTCCATCTTGACTATCACAGGTTGGGCAACCTAATAGTCCATTAAAACCAGAGTTATATAAACTATTACGTCCTGATAATGGGGTGTTAGTAGCAGTTGAATCTTCCATGACTGCCATCACATATTCATAAGATCCACCTGCCATATCATAGATACCGGTGATATTCCCAGTTGTGGAAGCTAAATAACCTGTTTCAGTATTATATGCATTTTCACATCCACTATATCCAGGAGTTGAATATCCAGTTGTTGGCTCATTTGATGCGGCGCATCCTGTTATATAAGTTGTACTATTGTTATATCTGATTTCATCATCTATTCCATATTTGCTATGGGATAGATAAGCTACTGCTCCCCATTCCATATTCTTCATCATATGGGTATCTACTTTACTTGCTGCTAAGCCATAAATATTACCACTATCTTCTATACTTCTGCTTAAGGTAAACATGGTATTAATATTTAAACGTCTAAGAGAAGTTGTATTTGGTAATATTGTTACTTTATCTGTTGTTCCAGTTGTTTCAAATTTTCCTACCCAAATACCATTTAAGTCTTCAGTCCCAAAGGTAAAAGCTGGGTGTGTTAACCATTCTCCAGTACTATCTCCTTGTGATTTAGTAGTAGTATTACTTTCAAAGACTATTTCAATGGTTTGTTCGCTGCTTTCTGGTTCACTTGTGGTGTTTACTGTATATTCATTTCCATCATTCCATATCTTATATTTATATCTTGGTATCCAGACATAATAACTTAAGATATCGTTTGCTGCAATTATTGTTCCTGCTTCTGCACTTTCATATGTGCTTCTGCTTGTCTCATTTACTAAAATTGCATTTGCCCACTCTTTATCTTCATAATCATACCATTTATTTTCAATATCAGCTTTTTTAACTGTCCCATCACTTTCGATAACAACAGCTATCATGCCTTCACTAAGCTCTGGATTAGCTCCATTTAAAACGGTTTCATCATAATCTGGCATAATGCAGTCTTCTTCATTCATTTTGATAGTTGTTACTTTACTTGCGGCATAACTTTTAGTCGTGCAATAACCTTTACTATAAAAAGCTATCGCCACATTCCCGTCTTCATTTATTAACATTCTACCACTACTTGGATTACTTCTTTTATAATTTACTTCCACATTACCTGATACTAGAGTTCTTTCCCCGTCTGCATAACTATATTCGGTTAATTCTGAAGTTGTATTACTTATTAAACTAGCAGCATATCCTTGCTCAGCTGCATTTATTATTGCATAACTACTATCTTCAAAAGCTCCTATTTGTGCTTCATTTATTATATTCATGATTAGTGGTGTGGCAATTAAAGCGATAATAGCTAAAATAACAATAACTGCTAGTAACTCAATTAATGTAAAACCCTTTTTCATACAAATACTTTCCTCCTATTTATCTAGTTTGATTATACAAAAAAAGTCACTATGTGTCAAGCATTGTCTCTTTGTATTTACATTTTTTTGTTTAATATTATAACTAATCTTGCTTCGTATCCATACCTATGTTATATTATAAATGGTGATGATATGGAAATAAAAATATACAATACTTTTAGTAATCGTTTAATAGGATTAATGTTTATAAAAAATAAAATAAATTATGGCGTTTGTTTTCCCAAATGTAAAAGCATTCATACCTTTTTTATGAGACAAAACATAGATGTTGTAGCTACTGATAAAAATAATCAGATAATTAAAATATACAAAAATGTTAAACCCTATCATTTTGTTTTTGCCCCAAATAATACTTACTATATATATGAACTTCCTTATAACACATCAAACATAGAAAAAATAATAAAAGAAACTCAATTTTAAATCTCTTAGACTGTTGACAAACAGGTTTATTTAACCTATTTGTCTTTTTTTATAAAATTATCTAAGAAAAATACCTTAAAAATACAGTTTGTAATATATTTTTCTCTAATTTGTAAAATTTTCTTCTATAATTTTGGGAGTAAATTGAATGATTTGAAATTTTTTCATTTAACTCATATCCCATAAATCAACAATATAAATTATTATATTAAAGATTCTCATAGGTTCTTCTTAAACTATCTTCATGAAAAAGAAACAATAGTTTTCAATTTTAAATAATATGGTAATATAAAATATTCTGATGCTTCATGTATTATTATCTAAAAAAAAGATCATTGACATAATGTCAACAATCTAAAAAATGATTTAAAATATTCTTAAGTTAATATTGTATTAGTTGATACTGGAGCATAATTCATTACTTCAAGTCCTACAGGTGTATCTGCTAAAATTGAAGTTCCACCAGCAGGAACTGCTATTTCTAATTTACCAACTCCAGTTGCACCAGGAGTATATGTACAAATACTTTCCATTTGAAGGGCACCATTTAAATATACGCTAAAATAACTATCATCAGTAGTTAATGTTGGTAGTGTTACTACTGGATCACCATTGTCATCTAAAAAATCAGCTGCATCTATTGTTAAGGTGGCTCCGGCAGCTGTTATTGTTGTAGTTACATAAAAAAAGCGCGTATCAGTTGGAGTTGTTACAGTATCAGTATCTACAGAAACTTTTAATTTCATTAATTGAGTAGCCATTAATATTCACCTCCTTTCAATATATCTAGTTTTATAATATATTAAAAATGAATTTAAATTGAATACTCCTTTTATTAATATAAAAAATTAAAGTTATATTACTTATTGATTTTAATAAATTGCAATATTATATATGTTCCTGATATAGGAATATCTTGAGTATTAAGTGTCATTTTTCCTTCTACGACAGTACAAAATGATGGTGGTTGTAACATTCCATTAACAAATAAATTATAATAAGAAATAGTCAAGGGATCAGGTATAACATTGAAGTCTTTTATTCCATCACTATTAAGATAAACTCTTTTTATACTATCAGAAACTGTTATATATTCAGAAGTTTCAACAATAATTGAATTTGAACTATTGGTTATTCCTTTAGGAATTCCTCGTTTAGCCCATACTGGCTGTAAGCATTCTAATCCACTAAAACTATTTATATTTATATTTATATAAATACCAGTCCGTATAAACTTGCTAATTGCAACTGAAGAGAAAAATTTACATATTTCATGCTTACAATAAAATGGAGCTATTTCTCCATTTAAAGTCTGAGATTGTAATAATTCCAAGACAACAACTTGTTTTTCTTTATCTACTTTTATAACACGAAAAATAGGTGTTTCAAAACACTTAAAATTATTAGTAATTGGGTCTTTGAATACGCCTGAACTAATATACCAATCACAATTATCTTGACACATAAACATCAATGGAATTGTATTATATATACATTGACTCATTCCTAATTTTTGTTCACAAGGGTTATTGTTATAATTTTTACAATCTTGCTTTAACTCAATCTCTTTTAATATATTAATTATATAATCATTTGGATTATTACAACTCACTTAAATTCATCTCCTTTTTATTTACAGTATATGTTATGTTAAATAAAAAATTATGAACAGGCAAAATGCTAAGTAAAAATTATCAAAATGTATTAAATAAACTTAGAAAAACTTTAAAAACATATAATAAGTTTAAAAAGTTTATTATTAATTTTTTTAAATATTCCTATAACAATGATTTTATTGAAGGTATTAACAATCTAATTAAAACTATCAAAAAAATATTTTTTAACTTTATAAGCTTCTATCATTTTAATACTAGAATATTACTTATTTCTGGTAGATATATAATAGCATAATAAAAAAGTTCAAAATTTTCATTTTAAACTTTCTATATCTAACTCATTTGTCATTAGTTTTTAGTCTACTAATACTATCTGTCAACAGCCTGAGAGACTCAATTTTGAGTCTCGTTTAAAAATCTTTATATTCAAGTTCTAAGTCTAAAATACGGATTGTGTCCCCTTCTTCAGCGCCCATTTCTCTAAGTTTATCATCAATACCTAGTTTACGTAATTTATTAGAAAAACGTAATAAAGCTTCATCAGAGACAAATTTAGTCATTTTAAGTAATTTTTCAACTTCATCACCAGTAACAACCCAAACATTACCATTTTTTGATATTCTAAAAGGTTGTTCCTTTTTAAACTTATATAAAACATGACTTTCCATTTTACTTTCTTCGTATAAAGGTTGTTTTTCAATTGTATCAAGCATATCAGCTAAAGCAATTAACACTCCATCTAATCCCTTATTTGTTAAAGCAGAAACTTCATAGATAGGTTTATCAATCTTCTTTTTGAATTCCTTTAAGTTTTCAATAGAAGTTTCTAAATCCATTTTGTTGGCAATGATAATTTCTGGCTTAGAAATTAAACTAGTATTAAAATTTTCAAGTTCTTTTCTAATAATAGTATAATCGTCATACGGATTTCTACCTTCAAAACCACTCATATCTATAACATGAGCAATAACTCTAGTTCTTTCGATATGTCTTAAAAATTGATCCCCTAAGCCTTCTCCCAAAGAAGCTCCTTCAATAAGTCCTGGTAAGTCCGCTACAACAAAAGAACGATAATCTTTTGTTTGGACAACACCTAAATTAGGCTTCAAAGTTGTAAAATGATAAGCCGCTATTTTAGGCTTAGAAGCTGATATTTTAGAAATAATAGTTGATTTTCCTACACTTGGCATCCCAACTAATCCAACATCAGCTAAAAGCTTAATTTCTACTTTAATTTTTCTTTTTTCACCTGGTTCACCATTCTCAGCTATACTAGGAGCTGGATTACTTCTGGTTGCAAAAGCCATATTACCACGACCACCGCGACCACCATAAGCAACTATAACTTCATCTTCTTTTTTTGTTAAATCAGCTATAACCATTGATGTTTCTAAATCAGTAATAACGGTTCCCAAAGGAACATTAACAATAATATTCTCAGCACCTCTGCCATGTTTTCCTTTGCCAAGACCATTTTCCCCTTTTTTACCTTTAATAATTCTTTGATAACGTAAGTCAATTAAAGTATTAAGCCCTTCATCAACTTTAAAAACAATATTTGATCCACGTCCACCGTTACCACCAAATGGGCCACCTAATTCAACATACTTTTCACGACGAAAGGCCATACAACCATCGCCGCCCTTACCAGCTTCTATCTCAACAATAACTTCATCGATAAACATATTATCACCTCTTTTTTTAGAAAAAAAGCTACAAATAATTTTGTAAGCTTTAATTAACTATTAGGATAAACACTTGCTTGTTTTTTATCTTTTCCTAAACGTTCAAAACGAACCACACCAGCTATTTTGGCATATAAAGTGTCATCACTACCAATACCAACATTAATGCCAGGATATATTTTAGTTCCACGTTGACGATAAATGATTGATCCACCACTTACAAATTCACCATCAGCTGCTTTTGCGCCTAGTCTTTTTGAAATGGAATCACGACCATTTTTTGTTGAACCTTGACCTTTTTTATGAGCAAATAATTGAATATTAAGCTCCATTAATTTTAACATCATCAGCACCTCCCTTAATGATTTTAATGTTTTTTGGATATTTGTGTTCTAATTCATCTAATAAAGATATCATATTATCAATAATAATTTGAACAATCTTATCCTTTTTTTTAATATCAATTTGAACAAAACCCTCATCTTCGTTTACACTAATAGCATCTTTATCTATTCTTATTAACGCATTAACGCTTGTTATAACAATAGATGATACAGATGCACAAACGATATCTTGTCCAAAATTAGCATATAAAGCATGACCTTTTATTTTTATTTTTAAGTCATCAATAGTTACTTTTATCATAATTATTTAACTTTGATTGTTTTAATAACGACTTTAGTATATGGTTGGCGGTGACCTTGTTTCTTACGATATTTTTTCTTTGGTTTATATTTGAAAATAATAATTTTCTTTTGTTTACCATGTTTAACAACTTCACCAATAACAGTTGCATTGTTTAAATAAGGCTTACCAACTTCACCATCAATCATTAATACTTTATCAAATACTATTTCTTTGCCAGCTTCATCATCAAGCTTTTCAATATAAAGCTCAGTTCCTTCTTCAACATAGTATTGTTTGCCACCAGTTTCAATAATAGCTTTCATTTTATTCCTCCTTATAATCTTAGACTCGCCATATAGGTACATAATGTTTAAAACCTTTTCTGTGCGGTTGTAGAATGAGGTCCTACACAATATAAGATTTTATCATACTTTATCTTTAAAGTCAAACCTTTTACGTAATAATTGTTTCTCAGTATAATAATTTTTATTTATTAAAAAAAGATGTTCATAATCTCTATACATATTATCTACTGATTTATTCCTAATTAATCGCTTTTTTTTAAATGAAAATGAATACAAATATCGTTCAAAAAGAAACTTATTAAAATAAAATGGATGTTTTTTTAATTCTTTATAAACTTGATATAAAATAAAAGATATAATAATTGTTACAATAAGACTGATATGCAAATAAAATGACATAATCATTAATAAAATAATGCTGAAAAATGAAATGTAAATAAGTAGATAATGACTTAATTTAAATGGTAAAACATAATTAAATAAAAGAACCATTATTTTGGAACCATCTAAAGGATGAATAGGAAGTAAATTAAAAAGTAAAAGTGAATAATGAATTTTTGTTAAAAAAATTGTATTTATGCCCAATTTACAGCACATAAAGTAGAAAATAATTTGCATTAAAGGTCCTGATAAAGCAATTATAAGTTCTTGATAAATCGGTTTATTAATATTTTCTTTAAAAATAGTTAATCCTCCAAATGGTAAAATTAAAACTTTATCAACTCGCCAGTTAAAATAAAGAGCTGCCATTAAATGTCCCCACTCATGAATAAAAATTACTAAACTAAAAATAATAAATTCTTTAAATAAACCCATTAAAACACATAATAGTGTCACTAAATAAAAAAGGGGGTGAAAAGTAATTTTACGGTAAATACTTAGTATAGTCAAGATTTACTCCATTCTCCTGATAAACAAGATATAAATAATCTTCAGTCGTTTCTCCTAAAAGGGTTCCTTTAGTAACATAATCATATAAACTGACACTAGCTTTGTCTAAAGCACAGTACCAAATATCAATATTGTCAGCCTGCTTAATAATGACGGTATTGCCATACCCCTCTTTTTCACCAACAAAGATAACAATACCACTTTCTAAAGAGGGAACTAAATAGTTAGTTCCAACTGTTAGTTTAACGCCATCTTTATATTTACTTGCTTCACTGTAAGTAAAAACTTCATTAAAAACTGTTTCTGTTTCACCTATAAATAAATCACTAAAAGGAATAGGACTTCCAAATAATTTTGTATAAGTTTCATTAACAAAAGCAAAAGAAAAATGACTGTTATAGACTTTTTGATAAAAATCACTGCTAAAATTTTTATCAGTTTTTAAACCAATTAATATTGTTAGTGTAATAATAATATTAGCAAACAATTTAAAGACATATTTATCAGTTTTAAAAAAATACTTATGATGTGCATGTTTAGGTGCCTCTTTTTTAATAATAAAACGTCTTTTTTTAATAGAATCTTTTAATAAATTTAAATCATTTTCCATATACTAATCACCTTGTTTAAATATATGATTTAAGTTTATTTTTAAGACTAGTCTATTTTCTTAATATGATATTTTTTACTATAATAATCAGTAATCATATATAAAAGCATACTATAAAAAATATTTATTATTAGTGATGAATATATACTTTTAAATAAAAAAATACCATTATAACTTAGATAACCTACTAATATTAAAATTAGATAAGTTATAATACGATAACAAATAATAACTATAAAGCTTATAAAAGCAACATTTAAAACATTATTAGAAATAAAAAAGTTTATCATGACAATTAAATAACTAATTATAAAATAAATTAACGTGTGAAAAGGAAATAAATTAGTTAAAAGTAAATCGTAAACAATCCCATATATTAATGCATATTTGATGAACTTACGATCATCATTTTTAAAATATGGATAAATAATGACAAGTGATACAACAGAAAAAAGGGGCACTAAAAAATGGCTACTGATACTAATATAATTAGAAATAATACTTTCTAGTAGAAAAGAAATGATGACAATTACTGTTTTAAAAATCATTTAATCTCCTTTATTAAGACAGTAACATAACTTAAATCATCATAATTAATTTGAGGTGTTACTTCTAATGTTTTAGCTAAATCAAAATTATCTGTTTCAATATTTGTCACTTTGCCTACAACAATACCACTTGGATAATAATCACTAAGGCCGCTAGTTACTACTAATGACCCTATCTCTATATTATCATTTTCAGCAATACCATCTACTAAAAAAACATTATTTGTCTCATCATAACTAGATAAAATACCATAAATATAATTACCATCAATATTAATTTTAACGGATATTTTATTATTAGTGTCTTCGGTAGTAATTAGTTTAACCGTACTAGTGAAATTTGTTACTTTTGTTACCTTACCAACTAATCCACTACTTACTATAACAGGCATGCCGATTTCTATTCCTTCATTACTACCTTTATCAATTGTTATATTATTAAACCAGTAACCAATATTACGATTAATTACCGTTGCATTTACATATTCATAATCATATAAAGTGTTATTTAAAGATAATAATTCTTTCATAGCATTGATTTCATCAATCAATTGTTCATTTTGAGCTTTTAAACTGTCAGTTTTTTCTATTTCTTCCTCTAAAGCTTGATATTTTTCATATATATCATTCTTCTTTTCGATATCACTTATGGTAGTAGTTATAAAATTGATTGGTATATATACAATTTTATTAATAAATAATCCAGTATCCTTTATAATTTTTTCAGGAAAAGTTAAAGTACGATTATCACTAATCATTTTTGATACAAATGACAAGACGAGGAGAAAAATGACGACTATTATAATAATTAAATGATGCGTTTTGATTCTTTTTCTCTTATACATTTATATCACCAACTTTATTATAATATATTTTTAAGCAATTGTATATTAAATGTCATTGTTTTCAAAAAAACTATAGTAATTTTCACGACCAATAATCACATGATCAATCACTTTAATATTTAAAAAGGTTCCAGCTTTAACCAATAACTCCGTAATTGTATAATCTTCTTTAGATGGTTTAACAATCCCACTTGGATGATTGTGAATGCAAATTATGTAAGAAGCACTTAGTAAATAGGCTTCTTTAAATATTTCTCTTGGGTGAACAACACTATAATTGACAGTTCCAATAAAGATGTTTTTATCTTTAATTACTTTTTTTTGATTATCAAGATAAAGACAATAAAAATATTCTTGTTTTTGGTTTCCTAAAATGTTCTTATAATAATCAAAAACAATTTTACTATTAGTTATTTGTATCATATTTAAAGAATCAACCTCTTGATTGATTCTTCTACCAAGTTCAATAGCAGATAGAAAAGTACAAGCTTTAGCTTCTTTAATTCCTTTTATTTTTAGTAATTGTTGATAATTAATGTTTCTAAAGTTTTGAATAGTGCCCATTTCTTTAAGCAGAACATTAGCTAGTACTTTGGATGACATATCTTTAGTACCTGATTTAAGTAAAATAGTAATTAATTCTTCATTGCTTAAATTTTCTGCGCCAAGTTTTATTAATCTTTCTCTTGGTCTTTCTGCTAAAGGAATATCTTTTATTTTAACGTTAACTCATCATCAACTCCTCATATTTAGTTAAGACTAGACTACAAGTTGATTTTATTACTTCTTTTTCACTTGTTTCTTTTAAAATCAAATCAAATTGATTTAATGTTTCAATAAATTCTTTACTAGTAATACTAAGACTCTTAACATAAATATTATACCCTAGATCACCATAATATCCTTTTAATTTATCAAGTACATCTTCATCTTTAGTTATAGCTAAATAAACATAGTATTTATTGTCTATAACACTATAAATATAATCAGTTAAATTTAAAGTGTTTTTCTGCATACTTTCCATACTAGAATAAACACCATATTGAATAAAATAAGCACTTTCTTGTTCACTAAAAACAGGTGATAAAGCCTGTTTATTTTGATATTGATTAATAACATAATAAAATAGTAAAAAGCCAACTACTAAAGCTAATAAAACTGATATTACTTTTTTCATATAACCACCTACTATTATTGTATATAACTGGTTTGTCGTTTTTTGTATAAATGTATCTTTGTATATTTTTTTGTAAAAAAACCATTATAAAAAAGAAAGGAGCGTATATTATGAATGAAGTACCCGTTATGATTTCAACTAAAGACTTAGCTTATTTATCTGATATGTTTGAATGGCAATCAGTTTTAACAAAAGTTATCAATCATTATAAAGAGGAAGTTCAAGATGAAGAAATTAAAAGTTTATTTAATAATGTCGCAGCGATGCTTAAAGATAACTGTCAAAAAATTGTGGACATCTTAGGAGGAATGAATAATGAATAATAATGAAGTGAAAAATTCTAAAAAAGAAATTCCCCAAACCAAAGATATGAATGATCGTGATTATCTAAATGATATACTAGAGCAGATAAAAAACTTATCTGATAATTTATCTATTGCTATTAATGAAGCTAGTAATCAAAAATTATTTGAAAAATATAAAACTATGTTTTTAAGTGTTAAAGAAGCTCAAAGAGCTTTGTATAATTTAATGTTTAAAAATGGCTGGTATACTTTAGAAAAAGCTGATACCAATAAGATTCAAACTAAACTTGATGAGTTTAGTACTAAATTAGAAGAATTATAAAACTCAATTACTTAAAATAATTGAGTTTTTTAATGTCTATCTTATTTTTTTAGAACCATATTCGTTATTCCTAGCTTCAGCTAGTGCTGCTTCTGAGTCAGGTAAACCAGCATAACGTAATTTGTCTATTTCTTTACTATCTGAAGTAAATATTCCTCTAAGTTCACAATTACGACCTTGAATAAGCCTGATTTCCTCAGGCGTATGTCCTAATAACCTTAACATTTCAGGATTATATTTTATATTACTCAAATTATCCCACCTTTCTTAATTTTATTCTTTTATCCGGTATTTCTTCTTTAGAAAGTCTACCTGTTTGAATTAAATAATAATAAAGTAAAATTTGTTTAATATTAGTTAAACTTAAGCTTTCAATGTTAGGCATATCAAACCTTTTTTTGAATTTTTCTAATTCTTCAGGAGAAAACATCCATGCTGTTTCATACATCATTATTTCAAATATTTCAATATCGGCAACAATAAATCCTTTTTTTTCTAAGAAAGCAATGATATTTTGAGCCATTTCTTGACTCATGCCTACATCAAAACGGTTTTGACAAATAATTACGGCCTCTTCATTAGAACGACATACTTTTTTTAATAAAAATCTTGGTCTACCAATACTTTTATTCACACCATACTCCTCCTACTACTTTATTATATGAACATTTTGTTTAACTATTTTAAGACATTTATATTAATTAAATATATTTAAAAAGATTTTTGAATAATTAATTTATGAAGACTTCTTTGTAATTTTATATGATAAAATTGTAATTCATATAAAGGATCTTGTTTTGCCTTTCCGGTTTTATTATATAATCGACCATAATAATCATTTAAAAAAGCATTAATATCATCATCTTCAAGACTTTCAATATAAGTAATAAACATTCGTTCAGTTTGAACTACATCATGACCTCTTTTTTGTAATTCGTTTATTATTTCATTAGCTTTGCGTATATCTAATCCAGCTTTAGAACGGTTTTCAGCTATTACTGTAGAAATAACTTCTTTACTAATTCCATAATAACCTTCACCACTTAATAAAAAACGCATAATACTACCTCCAAAAAACAACTATATTATACTTCTTTTTTTATATTTGTCAAGAAGCAACAATAAGCGTATAAGGATTGTTTTTGGTTCCAGAACCAGATAGGACTTTTACAGAACTATTTAAATAAAATACTGGTCTTATAGCAGTTGAAGCATGAGTCGTATAATAGCCTTGCCCGTTCCCACTACCATTAATAAAAGATGCATAGTATCTATTATTATACCAACGATTATTAAGCCAGTAATTAAAATTTAAATCATTGCCAGATAAAATATCTCCCCATGACGGTAAAATGATTTTACCAGTATATGTTCCATCATAATTATTACTAGGATAAACTAAACTATTTTGATTATCTTCATCAACAAGTCTGGTAGTAGTAGCATCTTTAGTTACCCCCGAAACAATTAAATCAAAATTTCTTTCTAAAATTAGTTCTTGATAAGCCTCATTAATCCAAGAATAAAAACTATTATCAGCATCATTTAAAAAGTAGGCAATACTTTGTCCATTATTAATAGTAAAATCACCACTACTATCGTTATTAAGCACGTTATGATCTAAACAATTTTCATAATAATAAATTTTACTAATACTATCATAATAACACCAATTACTACTATCGACACTTGCGTCATAGTAAGAATAGAAAGGCGTATATTTACCTGAAATAGCTATCGTAGTTGGTAAGTTTGTTAATACCTCATACCTTTCTACTTTAATGTAATCTTCATCAGTTTCAATAATACGATATAAAACATTTTCTTTGACACTACTATTTGTTTCATATGGATTTTCTGATTCACTAATGGTAATAAAATCTCCTACTGTGGCATAAGTAAGCTCTGCTCCTTTACTTAAAGTTTCAATGTCCTCAATAATATAAGGATCATTTTTAGTACCACTGCCTTCAGCAATTTTAACAGTATCTTTAATTGTGATTACTGGTCTAACTGAACGGCCATTACCACTAACAGCCATATTTGTTTTGGAAATAAAACCAGGATTATAATACTGAGACCCCCATACATAAGATGAAGAGGAATATGGTGTGGCAAGCCAAGTAAGATCATCATTATCAGTAAAATTGTAACCCATCAAGCCACCTTTTTTACGTTTGGTTTCATCAGCAATAGCTGTTGAAGTATGAGCATATTCATTTAAAGTTCCATCATATGCGTAAGCATAATCTTCAACTGTCATAATGCCTACTTTATCATAAATAACATTTTCACATTCACTAATTTTAGTAAATGATACTAGCCTTGTAGAAGTACCATTACTCATAGTTAAACTAGTATCTTCAACAACATCATTCAAAGCATCAAAACAAATAGAAGTATCAACTAATAAATCTTTACGTGATAAATTATTATAAAAAAGTCCAGAATTAGCTCTATCTAAGACATTAGGATAATTGATTACATCATCACTAACATCATTAAGCCATTTACGTACATAACTAGTGGCATAGTTATTATTTGTTCCAAAAGAAATACTCGTTACCGCATAAGCCATAACCATTTTTATTCCATCTTCATTGGTTTCCAAAACTTGCCATAAATAACCACTATACCAAACATAATTATTCATTGTGCTTTGTTCATCTTTTGTTCCTACTACTTTATTAACTGTTTTACCATTGACAACTAGATTTTTGACAATATGAGCAGTATCATTTTCTATTAATGATTTTAAAGTTTCCACATTATCATAAGGATTATCTTCTCTTCCACTATAATAATAACTAAGATAACTACCTAAATCCGTAACAACAACATACTCATCTTCATAATCACCTTTATAGTTATCAATATATTCTTTTAAACTAGTTAAAGGTATTTGCAATTCTTCATCAATTACACCACCATATTCATTTTTAACATATAACTCAGCAGCATTTTCAATATAAGTATATTCTGTTTCTAATGATGCTTTTTTTGCATCATTAATAATTTTCAAAATTATAGGCACAGAAATTATAGCTACAACTGTTAAAATAATAATAACTGCTAAAAGTTCAATTAGCGTAAAACCTTTTTTTGTTTTTTTATCTTTTTTCATTTATTTCCTCTTCTCACTTGCGAGTATCAAAGCCACTTCTTTTAAATAATTTTTCTAATTCGTATTTAGAAAATTGAACCATAGTTGGTCTACCATGGGGACAGTTAAATGGATTATTGCATTTTCTTAAATCATTTATTATTTGTTCCATTTCTTTAATGGTAATATTTTCGTTAGCTTTAATAGCCATTTTACAACTTAACATTGTTGCAATACTTTCATTAAACTTAACGGTACTAAATTGCTTTTCTTGATGAATAACAATATCAACTAATCTTCTAATAGCTTCTTCTTCAAAACCCTTAGGAAGCCATACTGGATGAGCTTTAACAATAACCGAATTAATACCAAATTCATCAATAACAAAATTAAGATTTTTTAAAACAGCAATATTTTCTTTCAAAATAATAAATTCAGTATTAGTTAACTCAATAACAATAGGAAAAAGCAAAGAAATGCTATCATTTTTAGGGTTACCTAATTTATTCAAATAATATTCGTAATTAATTCTTTCTTTAGCCGCATGTTGATCAATTAAATACATTCCTTTTTCATTCTGACATACAAGATATGTCCCATGAACTACACCAATAGGATATATTTCTTCAAATTTTTCAGTTGGTGTTTCTAAAA
This sequence comes from Bacilli bacterium, assembly GCA_028693965.1. Taxonomy (GTDB): domain Bacteria; phylum Bacillota_I; class Bacilli_A; order RF39; family UBA660; genus JAQUUG01. The sequence continues at coordinate 3,772 of JAQUUG010000010.1, read as the reverse complement.
CAGGTTCTTCAATTATTTCATTATCATGAAACACAATATCTTCGTTGACAAATAAACTATCATTATCAATCATGTCATAGTTTTCATAAATTTCTTCTTCTTTTTGTTCAATCTTTCTTTCTAAATCCAAGACCTGCTCCGTATATTTTATTAACGGTTCAACAGCAATATTTTCTATCTTAGGAATAAGATTTTTTTTGCTAATAGCATTTTTAATTAAATTACTTATTAATGTTTCTAAAGCTTCTATTTTACTAAACTTTATATCCATTTTAGTTGGATGAATATTAACATCTATTAAAATAGGATCCACTTCTATTTTAATAACTACAATGGGATATCTATTATCGGGTTTATAAGAATGATAACTATCATTAATTACTCTATTAATTTCTTGATTCCTAACTACTCTACCATTTACTATTGTAATAATGTGGTTACGACTTGAACGATGAACTTCCGGTAATGATATATATCCACTAATATCATAGTCATCATTGCTTCCTAAAATAGGTAACATTTTTTTTGCTACATCGATTCCATAAATATTTTTAATCGTTTTTAGTAAGTCATCAGTCCCATCAGTATTTAATAATACATTATCATTATTAATCAAAGTAAACTTAATATCCGGATGCGATAATGATAGTTTATTAATATACTCTGTAATACTAGCTAATTCTGTATAAAGACTTTTCATGTGTTTAAGACGAGCTGGAGTGTTATAAAATAAATCACTTACAGTAATACTCGTTCCTACTCTAGCATCCCCGCTTTTTATATCAATTACTCTGCCACCTGCTAGGGAAACAATAGTACCAACATTACCGGTTGAGGTTTTTAAAGTTATTTTACTAACACTGGCAATAGAAGCCAAAGCTTCACCACGAAACCCTAAAGTATTAATATTAAATAAATCATCTTCAGTAGTAATTTTACTAGTAGCATGTCTTGAAAAAGCTAGTAAAGCATCTTCTTTTTCCATACCAGTTCCGTTATCTATTACTCTTATTTCTTTAGTACCAGCTTCTACTAATTCAACTTTTATTTCACTACTTTTAGCATCAATACTGTTTTCTACTAATTCTTTAACCACAGATGCACATCTTTCAACGACTTCTCCAGCAGCTATTTTATTGGCAAGTAATTCATCCATTATTTTTATTTTAGCCATCTTACATCACCTTTTTCACTAAATTTTAATTCTTTTATCATTATCATCATATCATGGTAAGTAGATGTTAGTCAACGTTTTTTATACTGTCATTTTAGATTACATTTTCTAAGTAAATATTAAATATCACATACTACTTAGTAATATTTAAAAAAGTATGATATTTAATCATACTTATAAAATTTTTTTAATCCTTTTATCTTCAATTTTGATAAAATCAGCATATAATTGTATTCTAGCTGCCAGAAATGATTCCTCACTCGAATTTAATTTAATATTTATTACTCTAGCATTTAATAATGCATTGCCTAAAGCATTCAGAGTTTGTCTATTAATATTACCTTTTTTTACCATTTGGTATAGAGCAAAATATGTAAACCAACTATTTATACTAATACTATTCACAGATGTTTCACTTGTAAATTTTTCCACTACCTTAGAAAATAATTGTTCTAATGTAGGATCCGCTTCGACATGATAATTGCTTCGTAATTTGTCTAATATAATGTTAGTTGCTCTTTTTGAAGATAATATTATATTTGCTAATTTTCTCAAAACATCTTGCCTATCATTAGCATTTTCAGAAAATTTACAAATATATTTTTTTAAATCTTCTATTCCAAAGTAATCCGAACTCTTTTGAAGCATTTGAAATACTGCTGTATTTTTACCTTCATCTTCCATTTGTTTTTTTTCAGCTATCATTAATTGATAAAGAGATGATAATTGTTCAAAAGATAGATCAATTTGATCAATTTTTTGAATTGTAATTGCATCATTATTATTTTCAACAGCAACTAAATCACCACAAAAAAATACATCATTCCTTTTTGCCCTTGTTTCTATAACTTGTAATTGTCCATCTACGCCGTAAGTTTCAATTAATATTTTCCTTAATATCATATCACTCTCTTCGTCATATATATAATATTTTTTTAAAATAGGTTTGTCGTAATGTAAAACATTTCTAACTATTCCAATTGTCATAATATTTTTCTCCTTTTTCTAATTTTGCTATTATACTAACATATTCATACAAAAAAATCAAATATATAGTTAACTATTTCCTTTAATAAAACATTATCTTTCAAAAAACACCCTTAAAGGTGTTTGATTGTCTTAATATTAGTAACTGTTTCTTCCGTTAAATAACCAATAGTAATTTGATCGTTAACTTTTAAGAATGGAATTATATCTTCATCTATTTCGATTGATATACGATACTTATTATCATTTGTATCAGTTATATAGTAATAAGTATTACTATCAATAATAGCTGAAGTAATTGTTTTGATAGTGATATTTTTTGAAATTAAACTATCTTCACTAACTTCTTCATCTGCTAAATAAGTTTGAACTAATTTATTTATTCCTAAAGATGAATCAATAACTGTAACTTTTTGATAATTTTCGACATCAACTAATCCATACATTTTAACTAAACCAGCATTATCTTTTAATGATACAAAATATGTTGGTTTGTCATTTAAATTGATTAGTAAAGGAAACGTTGAAGTATAATTCATTTGTTGAACTTGCCCTTCAGCACTTGCCATAGCTGAGTATTCTTCGGCCCCAGAAACAGCATAATAATTAGTTTCTTTAGTTCGCATATTAGTTAAAATAAAACCAATATTAGATTCATCTGCTACCGCTGATGTAATTCCTGTATATAAATAAACATCATCATTCATTACGGTATAATTATAACCATCGGTAGTAACTACTACACCTTGCTGACCAAAAATAGAGTTAAAGAAACCATTTTTATATTGTCCCCAATCATTAACTTGATCAATAATTAAATCAGCTGAATATACATGATCAACCCAGCTTGGTACTTCATTTAGGCTATATAAAGTTGAATCTCCTGTAATTGGATTTAAAATAATAACTTCAACAACTTCTTCTCTGATGCCAATGCCATGATATTTGATAACTGGTACTACCCAATAAGGATTACCATCATTGTCAAGCTCAAAACTCTTTTCACCAAATATTTTAGTTGGATAACTAAACCTTAATTTACGGTTTAAATCTTCACTAAAAATAGCTGAATCCATATATCTTAGTCCATCATCTAATTTAGTTAAACTAGCCTCACCAGTTACCGAATTAACAGTAATATAACCTTGAATACCTGTATCGCGGTTTGCAAAATATTTAAATATATCATTGTATTCAAGAGGTGTTACTCTAACAATGTCATTATTATAATTAATCTGTGTGTACAAATCAGAAACGTCAAATTGACTAACTAGTTCAGGCATTTGCCCCATTACCCTGTCTCCAAGTTTGATTGAAGAAGCACGATCAATAATTGGAAGTGCATTAAAATCAACTTTCTCAACATCAACATTAAAATTGGTATCTTCATTAATAACTATTCTTTGTGAATATGTTTTTGATAAAAATAGTGGTGATAAAATAAAATTAATAATGAAAATAATAATGAAAACAACAGCAATACTTAGTGGTATAAATAATGAATAATCAACTTTTTTCCTATTAATAAGAGTTTTACCTGTTATCATTTGAAATGATGTCATTAAACCATCACTAAGTTCTAAAACAAAATAGATGACAAGCAGCAAAGAT
>JAQUUG010000078.1 GCA_028693965.1 Bacilli bacterium | reverse complement strand
CATTGCATAAGGTCTGACTTGTCCCATATTATCTAACAATAATCTTTGCCAAGGAGCATAACATATCATTCTGTTATTCTTCTTTTTTTCTTGTTCTGCTTTGCTGTCATTATCACATTTTGTTTCATTATTATTTTTTGGGGATTCTATTTTGTTATCAATGTCAACTTTTTTTTCATTACTGTTTTCCTTATTATCTTCTTCATCAATAATTGAATGTTTAAAATTTATTTCTTTACATTCGCAATCTATAGGCATCCAATTATTAAATCTTATACCATATTCTTTTGATTTCATTTCTGCTTTCGGTATTATCTGTCTCATATATGCAAAAGCTTCTTCATTTATAGGTTCAAAAATATTTTCTTCAGGATAACCTCTGATTGGATTTAAAGTTATAGCTGTAAATTCATATTTTTTAGCAAACTCGACCATTTCTTCTATTTCTTTATAATTAGTTCTACATATAACAGGATTATAATATGTATTAATTTTTGCTCCTGTTGATTTCCTGACTTCTTTTATTAATTCAAGAACTTTACATAATTTTTCAAAACTTGCTCCACGCCTTATATATTCATAACTTTCTTTTCTTGCTCCGTCAATTGATAAAACAAGTTCCACATTACCTTTGGCAATAATTTCAAGATTTTTTTCATTTAATAATAAACCATTAGTAAAAATAACTTGATTTAGATTCTTGCATTTTACACCCTCAGATAACATATCATTAAATCCATCCATTAAAAAAACTTCTCCACCCTGCCAACATATATCTTCCATATAAGGCAATAATTCAACTATTTCTTTTAATATTCTATCCGGTTCCTGCCACTTGCCTTCTCTCCAAATATCACAAATTCTACAACTGATATTACATTTATTCATTATCATACCAATCATTGCTCTTGGTTTTGATTCCAAAACTTCTTTTCTCATTGATATTTCATATTCATTTAATGCTTTGTTGTTTAAAAATTTATCATTCTTAATAATATCCATATTTAACAACTTATTAAAAATATCTATTGATTCTTTATCTTTCCCTGCCTCTCTGTATGCAATTCCTAATTCAAAACTTGTCATAATATCATTTGGGTATAGTTCTGATGCTTTTTCAATATTAAATACTGCATTTTCTAAATCACCCATAGATTCATATAACTTACCTATTTCTTTATAAACATCGATATTGTCTTTAACTTTATTTGTAAATTTATTATAAAAACTCATTGCCAAATCTGTTCTTCTCTGTCTATGATAAATTCTAGCCAATTCCAAATCAGCTTTGTTCCAATTAGGATCAATATCTAAAACTTTTTTATAAATTTTTTCCGCATCGTTATCATTACCTTGTATTTGTTTAATTCTTGCTAATTCAAAAACAGCATACTTATCATCTAATTTTGATAAAATACTTTCTGCTTCTTTTAATTTATTTTCATTTATTAATTGTTTAGCTTTTTCAATCTGCTCTCTTGAGTCCATGTTAAAATCTCCAAATATAATTAATTATCAACATTTGCCTGTTCTTCTTATCCTTTCAAAACAATCTCCTGATGTCTTGCAAAAAGTGTTACATTGATTAGGGATTGTACCTTCTAACATATGTTTTCTGAAATCAATCATCCCTTTCCCGTTCCAAATATCATCAATATTATCAACCTTTATCCCGTCAACATCACAATGACATACAGGCATAACTATCTTTTCTCTGCCTATAAACATTCTCTTCCAAGGAGCTAAACAAAATAAATTATTATTTTGTTCAATATTAATGTTATTACAATTATCTTCTGCATTCTTATTACAAACAAAACTCTCATTTAAATTATCTTTTATATATTCTAAATTTGAATCTATATTAATTAACTTCTGCTGTCTCTCTAATTTTTCTTTATATTCTTTAATTTTTTCAACAACGAGATTATTTTCATCAGTATTTAAACCTTCATTTACGGCGAGATAACTAGGGTATAATCTTTGAAAAAGTATTTTAGAAAAACCTTTTTCTATTGCAAAATCAATCATCTGATCAAGTTGTTTATAATTGGATTTCATAATTACAGGCTGCATACCTAACATAAAATTTTGATTGCTCTTTTTCAACATCTTTTTATTAATTAAATCTATTTTTTCTAATAAAATATTAAAATCGCCTTTTCTTCTGATTTTTGCATATGTAATTTTATCTACTGCATCTATTGATATATCCAAATGAATTGTACCTTGTGTTCTTTCTATAACATCTAAAATATCATTATCTATCAACAAACCATTTGTTGTTACTGTCTGTTCAACATTATGTTTACTGGCAGAATAAAATAAGTCTTTAAATCCTTTATAAAGAAGTGGTTCTCCACCTTGCCATATAACACTTTCCAGATATGGCATATAATCAATAATTGTTTTTTTTATACTATCCGGCATAACATAATGTGCCTGCGGCAGTCCGCACATTATGCAATCTAAATTGCACATTGTTGTTAAAACTACCTGCAATGAACGCGGTTTTGAATGCAAAAATATTTTACCTTCAGCTAATTCCAATTCATTTAATATTATATTTTCTATTTTTTTATCTTTAATATAATCTTTAAATTTACTAATCACTTTAACGGTGTCAATCGCTTCTTTATGTTTTCTATCTTCATTAAATTTAAATAAAATATCTAAAAGATTATTAATTATTTTTTTTATCTGTTCATTATTGATATTATTATCTTCAATCACAATATCAATTTTTTCTGATGCTTCTTTAAATAGTGATAATTTTATAAGTTTATAAATTTCATTTAACCTTTCTTCAACTATCTTAATATCCATAATAAACACCCTGTTAAATTATTTCCTAACTTCTTTTCCGTCATCTCCGGCATTTTTACACAAACCGGAACAACAACTATATAAATTATTATTGATTATTGATTTTCTATATCTCACAATTGCTGTTGAATTCCAAACGTCATCATTTCTCTGGCATTGTGACATATCTATATCTGCCGGTTCACAGTAACAACTGAACCTTATTGTATGATTATAATCAAGGAAAAGAGTTTTCCAAGGAGCGACACAAAAAAGTCTGTCATTACCGGATTTGTTAAAAGCGACATTGTTTTTTTTCTTATCACCAATAATTTCAGCATTTTTTTGAATATCACATTTTTGTGTATCTGTTTTTTGAATATCGTAATTATCAGCTAATGAAATATTTGTAGCAATTCGTATCGGAATTTCGTTGTTTTCAGATTTTTTTTGGAAATATTTCAGTTGTTCTACTATACATTTTTGCTGTTCTTCATTTGGAGTTAATACATCGTCACTTAAATCTGCCATATACTTTTGAAAATATACTGATGAAAAACCATATAATATTGCAAAATTAATCATTTTTTCAATTTGGTTATAATTCAAACTCATCATAACAACTGCCATAGAATAATTAAAATCCGGTTTTTTCTGTTTACATTCATAAACTTGTTTTAATACTTCTAACAATTTATCAAATTTTGCTCCGGCTCTTATTTTTTCATATACTTCTTTTTCAGGGGAATCAATTGATATAATCATTATCATATCATTATTTACTATCACTTCTAATGTCTTTTTATCCAATAATAACCCATTAGTTAAAAAAGTCTGTCTAATATGATAATTTGCCGCTAATTTTATTAATTCATAAAATCTGTCATATATTAATACTTCGCCACCCTGCCACATTATATTTTCTAAAAACGGCAAATTTTCAACAATAATATTAAAAACTTTATCATCCATTGTATAAGTTTCTTTACGGACTCTGCACATTATACATTTTAAATTACAATCAGTTGTAACAACCACATGCATTCTTGTAGGCTTTGATTTTAAAACAGATTTTTTTGTTGATATTTCATATTCATTCAATACTTTGTTATATAAAAATTTGTTATTTTTAAAAAAATCACCATCTAATATTTGTTGGAAAATTTTTGCTGCCTCTTTGTATTTTCCTAACTCTCTTAATATAATACCTATTTCAAAAATAGCATTCTTATCACTTATCTTTAATACCATATCTTCTAATTCTTTTAATTTTTTCTTATTTATTAATTGCTTAGCTTTTTCAATATAATGTACTGAATCCATTCTTATACTCTCCTTAAATCCTTAGGAATGCTGCCGTTTAAACAATCATTATTACACCAATCTTTTGGATTTTGCAGGACTCTTTTTCTATACTCCTGCATTTTAAGACTGTTCCAAATATTTAATATAGAATCTTCCATTACATTCCCTATTGGTTTGCTGCATAAACATCCTGGTCTTACTTCTCCGCCCGGATCTATATTCAAGGTAAGTAGCAAAACATTTCTTGTTCTATATTAACTCCATTATTGCAATGTTGTTGTTTGTTATCTTCTTCTTTAACTTCTATATTTTCATTAGTTACTATATTTTCATGATTTTCTTTTACAACAGGTAATGAATGAAAAAAATTAATGCCAAGCTGCTTGCTTTTGGATGAAGCTAATTCAATGTTTTTTGATAAATCAGCAATAATATCATGATTATCGCCTATATAAATGTTTTCTTCAATATCCTGCCCGCCCCATATAGGCATCATATAAACAATATCGAAATTATATTTTTTTGCAAAATCAATAAATTGATCTGCAATTTTATAATTTGATCTCATAACAACTGTATGCATTTTCAAAGAAAGTTTTGAATTCTTCTTTTTGCGTATTTCATTTAATTTATTTATATTTTGTATCAATGTATCAAACTTTGACCCATATCTTATTCTTTCATACACATTTTTATCTAACCCATCAATTGAAATTGTTAATTCTATATTAGCTTCAGTTAATAAATCTATCCATTTATCATTTAATAACATTCCATTTGTAACTATTGTTTGCTGTAACTGTTTATTTTTCAAAGATTCAATAAAAAGATTTTCGAAATTTTCCAGCAGCAGCACTTCTCCGCCCTGCCAATTAACACTTTGCATATACGGCAATAAAGATTCTATTTCTTTAATTGTTGATTCAGGCATATCCCATTGTTTCTTTACAACCTCGCACATAATACACCTAGAATTACATCTGGTTGATAATGTAGTTATCATTTTTTTAGGATATGA
>JAQUUG010000009.1 GCA_028693965.1 Bacilli bacterium | reverse complement strand
AGATGATAAGTGGAAAAGAAAATTCAACAAAGTTATTAGAGATAGATGAAATATATGTTTCGTCTATAGGATGGAAGAAAAAATCATATTATTATGATTATCTGAATACTAATCCATCATCAATAGCGGTGAATATTTATCCTTATCCTAAACTTATCAAGCAATTAAGTGTGAACAACGAAAAATATGTTAAGTCAGAACCAAATAGTAATGGCTATGATAATTTACTAAGTTTACCAAGAATGTAAGTACTGAATTTCAGTACTTTTTTATTTGTTTAGCGTTCCTTCAAATATTTTTAGTTTTTCTTCAAAAGATTCATTAGGATTTTCTACAAAAATATCACTTAAAAAGCAGTTATTTAAGAGTCCATCATAGTATTCGTTTTTCTTAACACCAATGAATTGTTTGGCAACAGATATCATTATTACTTTATCAATTACCTGATTATCTATATTAGTTAAGATTTCTTTTGATATCTTGTTTATTACTTCATAAATATATTTTATATAATCATAAGTTTCTATTTTAGTAGGAATGTAGCCTTTATGTATAACTTTGTTTCTAAATTCTATTTTTTCAAATTTTGGCGGACTCTTTTTTATACAAGATAAATATAAAAAATAAAAGGCTCCTAATTGTCTTTCGGAACTGTTAGATACATATTTCCAGGTTTCATAAAAATATTTATAGTTATTATTTAAATTTATTATAAATATTAAAATACAGTATTCTAAAAACCGTTCAAAAGATGTTGCAATACTAGAAATTGCTTCCCTGTAATAACCATCAAAATATGCTAAAATACCAGAATCAAAAAGTATTTCATATTTTTTATTATGTAACATAACTTTCACATTATGTCCATTATCACATATAAAATCATACAGTCCATCATCTTTTACTTGAACTTTATAAAAAACTTTACCACTTTTTTTGTTTTTGTATTCTGACACACATTTTGAACATAATAACAACACTTTAATATTATCACCTCATTAATTTAAAATAGTATTCATTTGTATGAATTTAGTATTTAGTTTTCATCAAATAATTGTCTTATATCAATACTTAATACATCCGCAATTCTCCCAATAACTATAAGTGTAAAATACTTATTTTTTGTACCACTTTCTATTTGAGAAATATAATGCATACTTACATCAATTCTGTCTGCTAATTCTTGCTGAGTAATTCCCTCACGCGTTCTGTATTTCTTAATATTTTTCCTAACAATGTCATAGTAATAGTAATCTTCGTGCATTTTATTATCTTTCATTTTATATCACCCATTATAATTATTTCAAACTATCAGTACGAAATATATGCGCTGGCAGTTCCAATTGTGATATAATATATGTAGTTTGGAGGTTTATTATGTATTGTACAAATTGCGGAGAAAAGATTGGATTTAAAAAAATTTGTAAAAAATGTGGTCACAAATTGGGAAAGGTAAACAATTACTGTGCATATTGTGGGAACAAAATTGATAAGGATGCAGAAATTTGTTTAAAATGTAATCAAAAAAAATATAAGAGCAAATTTAATTGCGTTAGATATATACTATTCACTATATTCATTCTTATTAGTCTTTTTGGCTTCTATTCATATTTATATGAAAGAACTTTTAGTAATCTAATTATTGTTATTGGTTTTTTTATTATTGCTTTAAACTTTTTGCCTTTATGGAAAAATATAATAAATTTTAAATTTTCTAATAATAAAGTATTAAGAAAAGTATTGATTTCAGTTAAAAACTTATTGATTCCAGTAATTGCAATATCTTTTATAATATATGGGAGTATTGCAACACCTTACGACTGGACTGCAGAGGACGCTTCTAATTATGCAATCACAACATATTTTAATACACATTTAAAAAATCCAGATTCTTTACAAATCCATAATTATAGTGTTACATATTCAAAAGATAAAATTGATAATAAAATTACAGTATGGGTTAAATATGATTATTCAGCTCAAAATGGTTTTGGAGGATATAATCGAGATAGTGTTACTGTTACATTACTTTATGATACAGAAAATGGAGTCTTTTCTTTTGTTAGTGCACAATAAAAGTAAATTTAAAATGTAAAGAAATAACTTTTTTTACATTTTTTTAAAATTTTTTTTTCTTAAAGGGTCTGTACAGAAAACCCGTGATATTATGATTATGCAAAGGACGCTTTGCAAAGTTAAATTTAACAAACAGTAAAAAATCGACAATTCAAGACGGAGACGGTAAAAAATAACCGCAACACAGCGTGTTAGAGTCCTGAAAGTGAACTTTTTTAATATTTTTAAAACTTTTTTCTCCATTTTTTCCCACATATGAAAACCCGTGATATGATGTAATCAACAGAGGACGCTTTGTTAAATTAAGCTTAAATAGAATCATAATAAAACTCGTTTGAGACATCAAAGAAAAAACTTTTAATTTTTTGCAAAAAATATGGTTATAAATTCCACTATTTGAAAAACCCGTGATATTATGTATGCAACAAGGGACGCCTTGTGATGTTAAGCTTAACGAAGAAGGATATATAGCTATACCGACTTATCGGTTATTAATGCTTAAGTGATATTAATATAAAGCTAATATATTTCTTGCCAAAAAAGAACTTCGAAGTTCATAATAATTTATTCTTAAGAAAAAAGGAGGAAAGATTATGGACGATGTGCCAAAAATATCATTATCTACATCTGAAATGCAAGTTAGAAAAAAATATCATCTAACTTTAAGCAAGATGTTTATACAACAGTATGGAATCAACTTTGCACTTTTGTTAAGTGAGCTAGATAGAATCACTTATACCTGTGAAGCTAGTTCGGATGAAGAAGGATATATTCAATTAAGTTATAACTTATTTAAAAAAGATATTAGATTATCTAAAGAACAAGTTAAACCAATTGTTGATGAAATGGAAAAATTAGGTTTTGTTGATATTAAGTATACTCATAGTGGTAGAAGAAAACTGTATAGAATTAACAGAGAAAAAATAACAGCAAAACTTAATAATCTTATATCAAGTTATGAATCAAAAAAGAAAAATTAATGCAACACGGTTAATACAGGAGCTATCAGCAAAAAGTTTATAATACTAGTTAGAATGTCTTTTGATAGCCCCCTATTACCTGTTCTAAAGAACAAATATACTGAAACTAAGAATGGAATATCAATTAATAAAACATTGCTAAAAAAGGCTTTAAAGCGCAAATAAAAAATATGTAATTCTCATCGAAGAGAAACTATACGAAGGAAGGTGAAACAAATGGAATTAAGTAAAGAGCAATTAGAACTTATTAGTGAAGCTATAGATATAAGTGAAGTTAAAAAGATGATTTTAGATAATATAAGTGAATACAATCAGTTTATTATTGAAGAAACAAATGTGGAAGATAAAAAGAAAGACTTCCCTAGAAAGGATGATATAAATGGATGTGGTAATCTATGCACGATATAGTTCACATAATCAAACTGAATGTTCTATTGACGGGCAATTAAAAGAGTGTGAAGAATACGCTAAGAGAAATAATTATAATATTGTTCAAAGTTATATAGACCGTGCGAAAAGTGGCACGAAGGATGACAGAGAGCAATTCCTACAGATGATTGCAGATTCTAAAAAAGGACTATTTAAAGGTGTAATAACTTATCAGCTAGATAGATTCGCAAGAAATCGCTACGATAGTGCTATATATAAAAAACAACTAAGAGATAAAGGAATAAGAGTTCTTTCAGCTAGAGAAAATATTACTGAAGATGCATCAGGAATACTTATGGAAAGTGTTCTTGAAGGAATGGCAGAATACTATTCTGTAGAGTTAGGACAAAAAGTAAAAAGAGGAATGGGAATAAATGCAGAGCATTGTTATTATAATGGCGGTTCTGTTCCTCTTGGCTTTACTCTTAAAGAATTATCAATAGCTACAAATGGCAAAGATATGATTAAAAAGAAATATGCAATTGATGAAGAAAAAGCTCCTATTGTTAAAAAAATATTTCAAATGTATGCTAACAGAGAAACAATGGCATCAATAATTAGATATTTAAACAACTTAGGATGTAGAACATCTCAAGATAAAGAGTTTAATAAAAATAGTATTGGCAGAATATTAAATAATAAGAAGTATATTGGTATTTATTCATATCAAGATACAGAAACAGCTGGCGGAATACCTAGAATAATTGAAGATGATTTATTTGAAAAAGTACAACAAGAGTTAGTTAGAAATGGATTAGCTCCTGCTAGAAATAGAGCTAAGACTGAATATTTATTAACTACTAAATTGATGTGTGGAAAATGCAAAGAATATATGACTGGTAAATCAGGAACATCAAAGACTGGAAAACTTCATACATATTATAAATGTAAAAATAGTAAATGTAATACAAAAGCAATTCAAAAAGATTATATTGAAAACTTAGTTGCTAATTCTGCACAAGAATTTTTAACTAAAGACAATATTGATTATGTATCAAAACAAATATATTCTATAATTAAAAGCAATCAAGATAATACAGACTTAAATAAAATGCAAGAAAACTATAAGAAGTTAGAAAAACAAAAAGCTAAAACTATTAAAATGATATATGAATGTGAAGTTGAGAGTGTTAGAAAAAACTTTTATAATGAATTAGCTAATATAGAAGATGAAATAAAACAACTGTCTTTTGGCATCACAAAAGAAGAAAGCAAATATATTAACATCACAGCTACTGAAATTAAGTTCTTCTTAAATAAATTAAAAAAAGGAAGTATTGCTAATTTCCATTATAAGAAAACATTAATCAATACACTAATTAATAAAGTGTTGCTATATGAAGATAGATTAACACTTGTATTTAATATTAATAATGTAGAGCAAGAAATAACAATCTCATTGCTAGAAAACCTTGAAAGTTCTTCTTTTAAGGTTTCTGCTCTGCCAAATTGTTAGAGTCACGAGGAAACCCCTCGTTTAGCCAGTAATTACAAGGGTAATTGCTGGCTTTTATTTTTGATAAAAAAAGAGGTAAAATATGGAGATTATTACTAAAAAGTAGAATTAATTGGCAGAACATTAGATATCTTTATTTAGACCACATAAGATAGTTTTTAGGAAAGGGAAAAGATTTATAGTAATTCTTTATTGTGTTTTATATATAAGGTAAAACGACAGTTTTTACTTATATAACCAATAACACCTTGTTTTAAAATTTTTCAAAATTTTATTATTAACATTTGAGATAGTATTCTATATAGGTAGAATTTATTTTAATGGCTTTTATTTTTTATATATAAAATAATGGTAAACTAGATATTGTAGTTCACAATTGATCTTAAAAATTTGCTACAATCTTTCCACTATATAAAGATTTGCAAGTATTATACTATAGTAAAATGAGATAACTCTATATATTGAGCTATCTCATTTTTGTTCTTATTTATTTCATTAATTGTTCAACATTTCTATTTGTTTTTCTTTCAAGCTTAATCCTCTTGCAATATGTCTTTTCATATATTCTGTTTCAGAAGCATTTTTACATTGTATATAATTTAGATTTTTTATTTTGTTAATTATATCTTCTTTAATATTTTTAGAATTATCTCTAACAAATTTTTCAAATTTTTCTTTTTCTTCATCTGAATCAAAATATAAAATTACCTCATCAAATCTTTTTTTTGCACTAATAGCACTATCATCTTTATCATTGAATAGAAAATTTTGCATTATTTGTCTGTTTGAACCATTTATAAAATATTTGTATGCGCCTTGATCATTATCAATACTAATTTCTCTGATAAATGCCCACTCAGGAGTTGTTGTTAAATATCGTGTTTCATCTAAATATGTTGCTTGGCATTCAAATACTGTCGTTTCAAAATATTTAATTTTAACATTCAAGTAGCTCTGATTTTTGTTAATCATGACCATTGAGTAAAATTCAGGCCGTAAATCATCATATATATTTGTTATTACAACTGTGTATTCTGGATTGTATTTATTATAATAAGTAGTCTTATTGTAATCAACCTCCGAATTTTTCCAATCATTTTTATTTTTTAACATATTGAATATTCTATTTATAGGACTTTGTGTTAGTAAAAATCTTTTCTTCCACAGAAATTCAATGTGATTGATATCTGCACAAGAATCTTTTGGCGTATTTGTATCTTTGATACGTGTGTATATTGAATATCTTCTTACCATTTCTCCTTGATCACGAAAATCTTTGACTAAAAAAAATGGAGTATCTGTTGAATTTTTAATAATAACTATATCAACTTCATGATTTTCAATTTGTAATGTTTTTAGTTCTATACTTGGTCTGATTCCACCAACAAAAGGTTTTGTATTTAGAAAATCAATCACATTTTGCTGATTTTTTCTGTTAGGGTCATTTTCTATGCCTATAATTTCGAAGCTTCTGTCTCTTATGCCTAATATCAGGTATGCTTCCTCATCAACTCTATTATTTGCTAGACAAATAATATCATGAAGTAGATTTGCTTTATTTTCATGCCATGTTTCTTTAAAATCCCAGTAGTCATCTTCTCTTTTACTATCAATAAAAGATATAATCTTTTCTTTTAAATTTAATATAAGTCATCATCTCCTTAATTAACCAAATTATACCACGTTTATAATAAATAAAGAATGTTGTAACAATCGGGGGAAAACAATCATAAACGATTATTACATATTAAAAACAACTATATTTCACAAAATAAACAAATAAGCAGAATATAATTTTAATGTGAAGGGAAATATTAATATAAAAAAGATTTAAATATTTTCTAATTTGAAAGGAACATTAAAATATGAAAAAAGAAAAAAAGATAACTATATTTATTGTAATAGGAATTTTAGTACTATTAGTATGTTTAAAATATTATGAATCAAATAATAATTCTATTGATTTAATAGAGGATGATGACATTTATGAAATTGATGCTGATGTTGATTATGATACAAAGACAGATTCTGATGTAGACTTCAGTAAATATGATAATTATGATATTTCATTATCTAATCAAACAAGTGATTATAATATTACCAAAGCAGGTGTTTATAATTTTTCAGGCTCTTTCAATTATCAAATAATTGTTGATACGGATGAAAACATTAAAATAGTATTAAACAATGTTACAATTACTAATGATGATGGTCCTGCTATATTAATTAATTCTGCTAAGAATGCTTATATTGAAATAGTAGGAACAAATACTTTATCTGATGGCAGTACCTATGATGTGTCAGATGAAGATATTAATGGTTGTATTTTTAGCAAAGATGACTTGATTCTTTTAGGAACCGGAACTTTAAATATTAATGCTAATTATAAAGATGGTATAGTTAGTAAAGATGATTTAGTTATTAAAAGTGGTACTTATAATATAACTAGTCAAGATGATGGCATTCGTGGAAAAGATTCAGTTGTTATTTTGGATGGAACCTTTTATATTGATGCTGAGGGAGATGGCATCAA
Organism: Bacilli bacterium; assembly: GCA_028693965.1. Lineage (GTDB taxonomy): Bacteria > Bacillota_I > Bacilli_A > RF39 > UBA660 > JAQUUG01. Next base: position 17,903 of record JAQUUG010000009.1, on the reverse strand, counting down.
ATCAACTAATGACAGCGATGAAGAAAAAGGCTATATTCTAATTGAAGGGGGAAATTTTAATATTACTTCTACATTAGATGGCATTCAAGCAGAAACAAAACTAGTCATTAATGATGGAACATTTGATATAGAAACAGGAGGCGGTAGTAGCGTTTCTAGCAGTTCTGGTAATTCTTCATGGGGCTATTGGGGAAGTACAACTACAAGTACAGAATCAGCTAAAGCTTTAAAAGCAGGAACTTTGGTTAATATATCTTCTGGAACTATCAATATTGATTCTTCTGATGATGCTATTCATTCTAATGATTCTGTAACGATTGATTCAGGATTAATTACAATTAGTTCAGGTGATGATGGAATTCATGCAGATAGTCAAGTTGTTATTAACGGTGGCAATATTTCAATTGATAAAAGTTATGAAGGAATAGAAGGTAATGTTATTTTAATTAATGATGGAACTATAAATGTTACATCTTCAGATGATGGTATTAATGTTAATGGTGGTAACGATCAAAGTGCCCAAGGTGGAAGACCTGGTCAAAACAATTATAGTGATACAAACAGTAATCTGTATTTAAAAATTACCGGTGGTACTATCTATGTCGATGCTGCTGGTGATGGACTTGATTCAAATGGTCAAATTATTATGACTGGTGGTAGTGTTTATGTTGATGGGCCAACTGATGATGGGAATGGACCAATTGATTATAATGATACATTTACTATGACTGGTGGCATATTAGTTGCAGCTGGTTCTAGTGGAATGGCTCAAAATGTATCTTCTTCCAGTACACAAAACAGTGTTATTATAACGTTTACTTCAACGCAAAGTGGAGGGACTGAGGTAAGTATTGATGATATTATTAGTTATACTCCAAGCAAAAGTTTTAGGTCTATTGTTATTTCAACTCCTACATTATTAACAAATAAAACATATAGTATTGAATTAGATGGTGAAACATATAAAGATTTTACTATATCGAGTGTAACGACTAGTGTTGGAAGCTCGCAAACAAACAATAGAAGATAAAAATAAAAACTACTACATTTAAAAATGTTAGTAGTTTTTACATACCTATAATTTATTTATAAAATGACAAGCAGTTCATTATAAATATGATATAATTTTATAGAAAGAGGTGCTTTGATATGAAATTACTATTTTTTTCTGATATTCATGGCATACCAACAAATCTAAACATTATCGAAAAGGTTATCAATAATTATCATTTTAATCAAATTGTCGTTTTAGGAGATTTATATTATTCTGGACCAAATTATGATGGCAAAGAAGAAGTAGCAAGTAAAGAAGTTAAGGACTTTTTAAATAAGTATAAAGATAAATTATTAGTTATCAAAGGTAATTGTGATGCTGATGTAGATCTAAAAGCATCGGATTTTCCTATTTGTGACTTAGCTTTGATAAATGACAATGGTAATCATATTTATTGTACACATGGACACAAGTACTCATATCAAAAAAAAGAAAAGTTTAATTATAAAGGAATATTAGTATATGGGCACGAACATACTCCTTATATAAAAAAAGAAGAGAATATGATTTATATATGCGTTGGTTCAATCTCATTACCACGAAATATGTCAAAACCAACCTACATGATATATCAAGATGGTTATTTTATAATATATGATATTAATGGTAACGAAGTATCATCAATATTAGTAGATAGGTGATAAAAATATGATTTTAATAAAAGAAAATTGGACAAAAAAAGATGGAAAAGAATTCATTAAATATTTAGAATCTTTACAAAAACCAGATAAAATTGTTTGGACTAGAAAAATTGTTAATACAAGTATGCCATTATTAGCTATTACTAAACCATCATTAGATAAAATAGCTAATCAAATAACGAAAGGTAACTATATTTCATTTTTAAATCTAGAGCTTAATGAGTACTATGAGTGTTTAGCAATTAGAGGGACCATAATATCTAACATTCAAGATTTTGAAACTATGAAAAAGTATTTAAATGACTATGCCAACGAGGTTGATAATTGGGCTTTATGTGACATTCTTAAATTTAAAATTAAAAATAATGAAGAAAATTATTATAATTTATTGTTAGAATATCTTAGAAGTGATAAAACCTTTGTAAGACGAATTGCTTTTGTGATTTTGTTTAATTACATACCATATGATGAATACCTTGAAAAAATATTTGCAGTAATTAATAATTTGTATAATGAGAAAGAATATTATGTTAATATGATTAATGCTTGGTTATTTTGCGAATTATTTATCAAAAGAAGAAAAGAAACTATCGTTTTTTTAAAAACTAACAAATTAAATAAATTTACAATTAATAAAGGTATTAGTAAGTGTAGGGATAGTTATAGAGTATCAGTAGAAGATAAAGAAATGCTTTTGAAATATAAAAAATAAAAATGGAGTGGAGCTATGAAAAAACAAATTATATTAGAAATAATTCCTACGTCTTCAAATCCCCTTCAAGGTGATATTATTCAATTGTCAGCTTTAAAGATTCAAGACTGGAAAATAATAGATCGTTTTGATTATCGTTTGCAAGAAGAAAAAATTGCCTTTAAAAAACTTATTGAATTAATTAATTATGATAAAGAAACTTTTGTATATAAAAATAGTACAGAAGAAATTATGCGTGATTTTATTAATTGGATTGAAGATTGTGATCTTTTAATTATTGATAACATCTATACTAGAGATTATTTAAAAAATATTGCTAATAACAAGATTTCTATTTGCGAAATGTTATCTTTTACATATCATGATCATATTATAGAAGATATCATGATCAAATATAACTTAGAACCCAGTAATTATATAGTAGATTTACTATATGAAGCTTTAATTTATGAAAAAAAGTAACAACTAAGACAATTATTAGTATAAAAAACCATCCACTTATTTATTAAGTGAATATCCTAATATAGAAAGGAAGGGATCACAATGATGGGACCTTACGGTTGTGGGGGCAATAATTGTCAATGTGGAGCATGTGGAGGAAACGGTGCTAACTTTTTATGGATAATTATAATTGTTATTATTATATTTGCTTTGTTTTGTGGCTCATGGGGCAATAGAGGCTTCTGCTAAAATTTATTTATAAATCATGACATATATCGTTTTTATCAGTGGGTAATATATTTACTTAAATCTAGCTTGACTAGATTTTTTTCATATTAAAACCAACTCCCGATATCAGAGCTGGTTTTATTTTAAATTAAAATATAATAATTGCTAGTAAAATAAATAAAACTATTGCTAGAATAGGACTAAAACTATTAGAAGCACAACCAGTCATTAATATCACTCCTTTTCCTTATAGTATATTGTATTAAAAAGAAAGAATTTTGCTTATAACATCTATATATTTTTAATGAAAAACATTAAATATATTTGATTAGTACATTCATTAATAACGTTATTTCATATGATAAAGCAAAAGAAGGGGACAATTATGAATTTTATTAAGAAAATGTATGGTAATGCAAAAAACATTTGTCTTTTAGATCCCGCTGCTCATAATATTTGGGAAGTAATATTTCTATATCAAGGCTTCCATGTTTTAGTTTTTCATGCCCTAGCTCATTATCTATATCAAAAGAAATTATATTTTATAGCGAGATTGATTTCTCAACTAGCACGATTTTTAACAGGTATTGAAATTCATCCAGGGGCGGTAATAGGACACAGATTATTTATTGATCATGGAATGGGTGTTGTAATTGGTGAAACAGCAGAAATTGGTGATGACTGCACTATATATCATCAAGTTACTTTAGGCGGAACGGGAAAAGATAAAGATAAAAGACATCCGACAATTGGCAATAATGTCATAATTGGTGCAGGTAGTAAAATACTCGGACCAATCACAATTGGCAATAATGTCAAAATAGGAACATTAGTAACAATTATTAATGATATTGAAAGTAACAATACGGTTGTTGGTTTTAAAGGAAGAGTTATTTAACTCTTTTTTGTTGAATTTTGTCACTAGAAAACAGTTATTTTAGATGATTTATAATAATACTATTTTTTAGGAGGCAATGTTGAAATGAATAGAATAGGACTAGATGATAAGGAAGTAACAAAGTCACGTGAAAAATATGGAAGTAATGAAATAACTGTCAAGAAACAAAATGGATTTATCACTTTATTTATTGAGAGTTTAGGCGAGCCAATGACTAAAATTTTATTAATAGCGTTAGCTATAAAGACTTTATTTTTACTGCATGACTTTGATTGGTATGAAACGGTGGGAATTGCTATAGCTATTTTTATTGCGTCATTTATTTCAACAATTTCTGAATATGGCAGTGAAGCGGCTTTTAAGAAACTGCAAGCAGAAGCATCAAAAATCAAATGTAAAACTTTTAGAAACGGCGGTATAAAAGAAATATCTATTGGCGAAGTAGTAAAAAATGATGTTTTATTATTACAAGCTGGAGATAAAATACCAGCTGATGGTATTTTAATTGAAGGCGACTTGTATGTTGATGAATCGGCTCTAAATGGTGAATCTAAAGAATCTAAAAAAAATGTTACTAAAAAAGATTTACTAAGAGGAAGTATTGTTTGTTCTGGGGAAGGAAAAATGTTAGTTACTAGTGTAGGAGATCATACTGTATATGGTAAAATCGGATTAGAACTACAAGACAATCAACGTGATAGCCCATTAAAATTACGATTACGCATGCTGGCTCATTGGATTAGCAAAGTGGGATATGTCGGTGCTTTTCTTGTGGCCTTTTCATATTTGTTGCATGTAATTGTAATTAAAAATAATTTTAATTATGTTTTTATTAAAGCTACCGTAAGCAATCTACCGCTTTTGATAAGTTATGTATTACATGCGGTTACTCTGGCGGTAACGGTTATTGTAGTGGCGGTGCCAGAAGGTCTTCCTATGATGATTACCCTAGTCTTATCAAGAAATATGAAAAAAATGCTTAAAGATAATATTTTAGTTCGTAAATTATTAGGAATTGAGACGTCTGGAAGTTTAAACATATTATTTACAGATAAAACAGGAACGTTAACTAAAGGAAAATTGCAGGTTGTTAATTTTATAGATGGTTATGCAAAAGATCATGATGCCAGAATAATTAATAAAAATAATAAGTTAATTCAGTTACTAAATATATCTTTATTTTATAATAATGGAGCTAAGAGAGATAATAAAACTGGTAATATAATTGGAAGTAATGCTACTGATAGAGCTTTATTAGAATTTGCTTCATACCATGATAATGGTAGTATCTATGTCAATAAAAAATTACCATTTGATAGTCAAAAAAAAATATCAGCAGTTACAATAGATGGTGAGATTAAAACGTCATTAGTAAAAGGTATGCCCGAGAAAATAATTGATAATTGCTCTTATTATTATGACGAACATGGGCAAAAACAACGTTTATTAGGAAAAGGTAGTATATATCGTAAAATTGAATTGCTAGCTACCAAAGGCATTCGTTTTATTGCTATTGCAACCTCCGACAGTAAACTTGAAGATCCTTTATTTTTAAAAAATCTTTCTTTAGTAGGTATTGTGGGTCTTCGCGATGAAGTACGCAGTGGTGTTCCAGAAGCAATAAAAGAAGTTGAAAAAGCTGGTATTCAAGTTGTAATGATAACAGGTGATGCTAAAAATACAGCAACAGCTATAGCTGATGAAGTGGGTCTTATAAATAAAAATAGTATTGTTTTAACATCTGAAGAATTAGGACGTTTGTCAGATGATGCTATTAGAGAAAAATTGCCTAGAATTAGCGTTGTAGCACGAGCTTTGCCATCAGATAAAAGCAGATTAGTAAAATTATCACAAGAACTTAATTTAGTTGTAGGTATGACTGGAGATGGGGTAAATGATGCTCCAGCTATAAAAAAAGCCGATGTTGGTTTTGCAATGGGAAGTGGAACAGAAGTGGCCAAAGAGGCTGCTGATATTGTTATTTTAGATAATAATTTTCTATCAATAACAAAAACCATTCTATATGGACGAACTATTTTTAAAAGTATAAGAAAGTTTATAATTTTACAATTAACTATTAATATATGTGCTGTAGGATTATCAATAATTGGTCCTTTTATAGGTATTGAAGATCCAATTACCATCATTCAAATGTTATGGATTAATATGATAATGGATACTTTTGCTGCTTTAGCCTTTGCAGGAGAGCCACCGCTTAAGGAATATATGCAAGAAAAACCAAAAAAACGTGACGAAAATATATTAAATAAATATATGATTAATCAAATTGTATTTACAGGCATGTATTCTTTAATATTATGTATTTTATTTTTAAAATTACCTTTTTTTGCTCATCTTTTAGTGGGCGGTTATGGTGATTTATATCTTTTAACCGGTTTTTTTGCCCTTTTTATTTTTATGGGTATATTTAATTGTTTTAATGCGAGAACACACCGCCTTAATTTACTTGCTTATTTATTTAAAAACAGAGATTTTGTTATTATTATTAGTATTATAGTAGTTATTCAAACAATTATTTTATACTTTGGAGGAAGCTTGTTTAGAGTAATAGAATTAAATGTTGGAGAATTAATTACCGTATTGCTAATTGCTTTTACTGTTATTCCAGCTGATTGGATGCGAAAATTATATTTGCGTTTTAAAGGGGAAAAAGGTGGCGTCTAAAAGTAACTTATGATATAATATTTACAGAGTGGAGGTATATGATGAGAATATTTAAATGTCCTATATGTGGTAATGTTGTAGAACTTATTCATGAAGGCGGTGGCACTTTAGTGTGTTGTGGACAAGAAATGGAAGAACAAGTTATAAATAGTGACGAAAATGTTTTTGAAAAACATATTCCTATGATAGAAAAAAATGGTAGAAAAGTTAATGTTCAAGTAGGTAGTGTAATTCACCCAATGCTTGATAATCACTATATAGAGTGGATCGCTCTTGCATCAGAGACAGGAACTTATCGCCATTATCTAAAACCGAGTGAAGAGCCAAAGGCTTATTTTGAAACGGATAGTGATCATTTTACTATTTATGCTTATTGTAATGTTCATGGCTTTTATAAAAAGGAATATTAATTGTTTCCTTTTTTCGTATGGAATACTTAAAAGTATTGGGAAGGTGATTAAATGATAAAAAAACGTTTAAGTAAATTATTTACTCAAAATAGAGCTAATTTAATTGAAATTATTATTGCAATATTTTTAATTACGTTATCTTTAATTATATTAAATGATTTTAGCTTTATTTTGTTTGGACTGGGTTTATTAATTATTACGCTAGTTTTATTAAAGATAAATAATAAATAAAAAAATCACATATAATTATGGTAATGAGGTGATTATATGTGGTATTACATAATTCTTTTTATCAAAGGAACTATTATTGGACTTGGTAAAATAATCCCAGGAGTAAGTGGGAGTGTTATAGCACTGTCTTTAGGTATCTATGAAGAAGCTATTTTAACTTTTAACAATTTATTTAAGGCTCCTAAAAATAATTCAAAGTATTTATTTACTTTAGGATTAGGGATTGTTATATCGGTTTCATTAATGAGTAAAGTTATTATTGTTGCACTTAATAGTTATTATTTAATTGTTATTTGTTTGATTTTAGGTTTGATTTTAGGTGGCTTTATACCATTATATCGACAAACTTTTGATAAAAATATAACCATATCTGGCCTAATAATTTTAACTATAGTTTTGATATTTAATATTTTACTTATTAAAGGTACTAAATCATTACTAGGAATTGGTAACTATAAAAGTTTTCTTGCTAATTTTATTTTGGGAATGATAGAAGCTATTACTATGATAATCCCAGGCATTAGTGGGACCGCGGTTTTTATGTCGTTAGGTGTTTATGATTATATTATGATAATGTTTAGTAATTTAACTAATCTAACATATGTATTACAAAATATGACTTCTTTTCTTGCTCTTTTTCTAGGTTTATTAACGGGTATTGTTTTACTTTTTAAAACAATTGACTATTTATTAAAAAAGCATAGACAAAAAACTTACTATGTTATAGTAGCTTTTGCTTTCTCATCTATTTTAATTGTAATCAAACAAATTATGCAGTTTGAATGTGCCTTGATAGAATTATTACTTTCTCTCCCATTTATATATTTAGGATATAAAGGAGCTTTATTGTTTGAAAAGATAGGTAGCAGTAAAAAGTCATTTTAAATAATCTTATTTCATACAATGAAATAGGAGGAATGGTATGGAAAAAAAATTACCTAAAGTGTTTGCTAATCAAATTGATAAAGTCATCAATAATAATGCGACTGTTTATTATGGCCATAAGGACAAGGAAGAGGATCGCAATGTAAAAACAGAAAAAAAAGTTGTTGGACAAAATGTTAATCAAAAAATAAATAATATTTTTAATTCACCTAATTATATATATAAAGCTGATGTTGAAATTACTATAAAAGGACAAAAAGTAATCAAAAGAATTATTGGTAAAAATAACACTCATTTGATTACTTTTGAGAATGAACTAATAGCTTTATCTGATATAGAAAATATTGATTATGCAAAATAAAAACAGGTTTCCCTGTTTTTTTATATGCACTCAACAATGGTGTCTGGTAAGCATCTAATAGCGCAGCAGCAATTTAAATCCATTGTAAAGAAACAAGTAGTACCTACATAAGGCATCAATGCTACTTTTGATTCGTCAGTGTTTGGTGCTAAAACTCTAAATGTACAACAACATCCATCTACTTTTTCTACTCTAAACACGTCAGAACAAGTAACTCCTACATCACCACATTCACCAGCGTCTTTTGATGTGGGCATACTCCATGGTGTTCCGTCACATCCACAAGTGTATAGTTTTACTGGCCTTGTGTTGAAACAAGGACAACTGACAGAACATCCTAAGAAACCTTTGTCACATGTATCTAAGCAACAGTCATTTTGATCTGCATTTTGTTGTAAAATACATATAACATTTAAGATTTCTGAGATGCAGCAGCAGTCATTATTGTTATTATTACACATATAATCCACCCCTTCATTCGTTTTCAATAATAGCATATTCATTATAGTTAAAAAAGTGTGAATTAAACACCTATAAACAATTTATTTAATTAATTTGTTTATTGCATTTTTTGACAAAATATGGTAATATTTTAATGGTTAACCTATTGCAAATTATAGAAGATGGTGATTAAATGATTAATTATATTATTTGTGATGATAATGAAGAAATATTAAATAACATTGCAACTATTATAGATAAAGTTATGATGAAAAATAAATTAGCTTATAAAAAACATCTGTTTAAAGACTATAATCAAAAGTTTGAAAAGCTAATCAAGGAAAAAATGTCTAATAAAATATATATTTTAGATATTGAGGTTCCTCGTATGTCTGGTATTGATGTTGCTCGTAAAATTAGAGAGAAAGATGTAGAAAGTGTTATTATTTTTTTAACTTCACATGAAGAACTAGGATATATAATTTTAAAAGATGAATTTTTATTTTTAACATTTATCTCTAAATTTAATAATTATGAAAATCATTTGAGATCATCTTTGAAAAAAGCTATGCTTTTGCTTGGAAAAAGAACTGTTTTAAGATTTGAAGATCAAAATATTTTATACACCATACCTCTTAATGATATTTTATATGTAACTAGAGACAGTGTTGAAAGAAAAGTTATTATTAAAACGGATTATACAGAATTTAGAGTAAACAAAAGTTTACTGGAAATAAGAGATTTATTAGATAAGAGATTTAGACAATCACATCGTGCTTGTTTAATTAATACTGATCGCGTCATTAGCATCAATTTTACTAAAAAAGAAATATTATTTGATAATAATCTAAAAATTGATTTGTTAACTAGTAATTATAGGAAAGAGGTAAAACAATAATGATGCAATATCTAGTGTATTTTATAAATTCTGTATTAACTTCTTTTACTATATTTTATGTTAGTTCTAAAATATATAATAAAAATATAGATTTTCATAGTAAAAATTTCAAAATAATTTTATTTTTAAGCTCTATATCTTTAGTGGTTACATATGCAACGACGTATAGTTTTATAAAAATAATTATTAATTTTATAACTTTTTGTTATTTTGATAAACTGCTATTCAATTTTAATTTAATAAAAACATTATTGGGAACCTTTATAGCAATTTTTATTTTGGCATTTTCAGAGTTTGTTTATACTATTCTAGCTTTTTTAATTTTGGGAAATGATTTAAATATACTTAGAGAAGTTATATTTGCAAGTATAGTAGGGAATGTATTTATTGGTTGTCTATCAATAATATTGATAAGCAATATTAAGTTAAATAAAAAATTGTTAGAAATTGTTGATAACATAGAGAATAAATCAAGATTGGTATTAATTACGATTCTTGCTATGACACTTATTACATCATCTATGCTTTTTTACTATATATATTTTGAAATATCTATTTTTGCTACGACAGTAATAAATATAATTATAATATTAGTATATTTTATTTTAACTCTTGTAATATTTAAAGAACGTAAAGAAAAAGATAAATTATTTTCAGAATATGAAGGATTGATTAAAAATATAGATGAATATGAAAAAATGTTAGATAGTTTGCGCTTAAATAATCATGAAAGTAAAAATAGATTAATAGTAATTCAGGGAATGATAGGTCAAAAAGACAAAAATGTTTCAGATTATATAGACTCAATTATACAATCCGAAAAAAATAATGACAAAGATATTCTTATATTAACAAAACGAGTACCAATTGGAGGGCTTCAAGGGTTAATTTATCAAAAATTACTGGTGATGAAAGCAAAAAATATTAATTTTAATTTAAATATAGACAAAAAATTGGATAGAAATATAGTTAAAGATATTGAGCAGAAGACCAATCAGAATTTGTGTACAATAGTTGGAATTGAGCTTGATAATGCAATAGAAGCTGTAGATGTTTTAAATAAAAAATGTATTGACATACTTATATATTATGAAAATGATAGTTTTAATAAATTTCTTGTAATAAGTATAGCAAATAATTTTAGTGGGAATTTAAATCTTGATAAGATAGATTTAAATGGTTATTCAACAAAAGGTTCTGGCAGAGGATATGGACTGAGTATTGTTAAACAAATCTTGGGAGCTGATAATTCTTTAAATATGGAGAGACAAATAATTAAAGATGTATTCAAACAAATATTAAAAATAAAATTATAAATAATATAATTTTTAAAAGTAATGCAATTTATTATTGCTTTTTTTAATGAAAAAACAAATAAGAATATCTTCTTATTTGTTAATGAGCTCATAATTGAGCAAGTGCCTATTTAATTAAACTGTTTGGTGTTTTTGGTTCATCTACCCACCAGAACATACAAGCTTGACTTCCTACAGATGCTGCTAAAGCACCAAGTACACTTATAAAGCTAGCTAAGAATTTCATATGCTACCTCCTTCCCTTTTTTATTCTTCTATGTTTAAATATTAATTTAAACCTAAATTATTATTACCTACATAAGTTAAATAATTATTGTAAGGTAAATGGAACAATCTATATATATATGGTGAAATCATAAAATTTTGAACGACTAGTGATAATAATAAAGTGTTGGATATTAAACTATTATTAGTAATTACTGCTGTAAAAGAGAAAGTAATAGCTAATAGAACACTAATATATTTATAACATAAGCGTCTTTTGGAATTAATAATAGGTTTCTTATGTGTATCAGCCGGGGCATTTTTATAAATTAAAATAATGTTAACTATTCCTAAAAAAGACTTTAGAAATATATCTATATTTATATAAATACATAAGTAAGGAGCCAAGATAAAAATTAAAGACGAACTTACAAGACATATCCAACTTTTGGTAGCATGTAACCCAAATGAAGGCATTCTAATAATGTTATAAAAAACAGCAAATATTAAAAATTCTTTGAAAATACCTAAAATAATAGCTAAAGAAAAAATAATGATAGATTTGCTAAATAATAGATATATAGCTTCTAATCCATACTTTATTTCAGCTAATTTAACATCATTATAAGTATTGTTATTTTTAACAAAAATCATTAAATTATTGATAACAAAATTTCTCACATCTTCCTCCTATTATCACTATGTTAGCACATCTTTTGTAGACTAACCGTTAACAGAGATTTAAACAAATTGTACATTGTTTAAAAGACATAAAAATAAGATATTTTGTCTTTAAAATAGTGTTTTGAACATTGAAAATGCTGTTTTAGACATAAACATAATAATTTATAGTTAGCTTTTAGTAAAATTAATTTATCTGTGGTATAAATGTAAAATTATTGTCATAATTTGATGGTTGAAAACAATTGAAAATGATAATAAAAAAAGATATATTTATACTGTAAGGTATTACTAGGAGGGAGAACATTAAGTGAGAAGTAAGGTTAAATGGTTTAATAATGATAAGGGGTTTGGATTTATTGAACACAAAGATGGCGAAGATATTTTTGTTCATTATTCAGCAATATTAAGTCCGGGGTTTAAGACCTTAGTAGAAGGACAATATGTTGAGTTTGAATTAGTTAGAACAGATAAAGGACTTCAAGCAAAAAATGTGGTCGAAATTAAAACTGCTTTAGTATAAAGCAGTTTTTATAATAAAAAAAATTAATTAGAATATTATAAATATGATATAATAATTATAGGAGGCGATATTAATGAAATTTATCATTAGAGGCAATAAAATTGATGTTACACCTGCAATCAAAAATTATATTGAAAATAAAATTGGTAAACTAGAAAAATATTTTGACAAAGCTAGTGAAGTGACAGCTAATGTTGTAATTAAAGTGAGAGGTGTTGAACAGATTGTTGAGGTTACAATTCCTATAAAGAAAATTATTTTACGCGGTGAAGATAGTCATAAAGATTTATATGCAGCAATTGATTTAGTAAGTGAAAAAATAGAAAGACAAATTAGAAAAAATAAGACTAAATTAAAAAGAAAAAATAGTGTTGATTATAGTTTTAACATTGATGCCATTGATAACGACGACAGTGCCGAGAAAGTAATTGTTAAAAGGAAGAATATTGATATGAAGCCGATGAGTGAAGAAGAAGCAATTTTACAAATGGAAATGCTTGGTCATGAATTTTTTGTATTTAAAAGTGCAGATACTAATAATGTGGATATTTTATATAGAAGAAAAGATGGCAATTATGGTATTATTATGACAAACTAGAAAAACAAAGACTAAATATATTGTGATAATTTATAATAATAACAAAAATAACTATTATTTTTGTTATTTTTTTGATAAAATATATAGAGAACAGAAAGGAATGATATCATGAAATTTTTAAGAAAATTACTTGATCATGAATATAAAGAATTAGATAAATTTAAAAAAATAGCAGATAAAATTATTCTTTTAGATTCTGATATGTCTAAGTTAAAAGACAGTGAATTAAAGAATAAGACAGAGGAGTTTAAAAATAGATTAGATAATGGGGAAACCATTGAAGATATTTTGGTAGAAGCTTTTGCTGTTGCTAGGGAAGCGGCTTATCGTGTTATAAAAGAAAAAGCTTATTATGTTCAAATATTAGGAGGACTTGCAATTCATTATGGCAATATTGCTGAAATGAAAACGGGAGAAGGTAAAACTCTTACTTCTACAATGCCAGCTTATTTAAATGCTTTAACAGGTAAAGGCGTTCACATTATAACTGTTAATGAATACCTAGCAGGTCGTGATGCTGCATGGATGGGAAATATATATCGTTTTCTTGGGTTAACAGTAGGCGTTAATTATCGTAACTTATCACCGAAAGAAAAAAAAGAAGCATATCTTTGTGATATTTTGTATTCAACTAATAATGAAATTGGCTTTGATTACTTACGTGATAATATGGTTGTTAAAGCTGAACAACGTGTACAAAGACCTCTTAATTTTGTTATTGTCGATGAAGTTGACTCCGTATTAATTGATGAAGCAAGAACACCACTTATTATTTCAGGAGGTTTTTTAGCTACTGCTAATTTATATAATCAAGCGGATCATTTTGCTAAGACATTAAAAGAAAATGATGGCTATATTTTTGATGAAAAAACGAAAGCTGTTTCTCTTGATGAAAAAGGAATAGAATTAGCAGAAAAAGCTTTTGGGCTGGATAATTTATTTGATTTAAAGCATACCGCTTTAGTTCATTATATCAACCAAGCGCTAAGAGCAAATTTTGCAATGAAGAGAGACTTTGATTATGTTGTTGATAATGGGAAAATAGTTATAGTTGACCAATTTACAGGACGATTAATGCATGGTCGAAATTTTTCTGATGGACTACATCAAGCGATTGAATCTAAAGAGGGCGTTAAAATAGGCGATGAAACGAAAACACTTGCTACCATTACTTTTCAGAACTTATTTAGAATGTATGCCAAGATATCAGGAATGACGGGTACTGCTAAGACAGAAGAAGAGGAATTTAGAGACATTTATAACATGTATGTTATTCAAATTCCAACTAATAAAGCAGTTATTAGAAATGATTATGGTGATTTAATATTTGCAAATAAAAATGGCAAATATAAAGCAATTGTTAATGAAATAAAAGAGCGTCACGAAAAGGGTCAACCAGTACTAGTTGGTACAATAGCTGTAGAAACCAGTGAATTAATTAGTAAAATGCTTGAAAAAGAACATGTTCCTCATGAAGTTTTAAATGCTAAAAACAACGCGCGTGAGGCAGAAATAATTGCTAAAGCCGGCGAAAAAGGTGCTGTTACGATTGCTACTAATATGGCAGGTCGTGGAACAGATATTAAATTAACAGAAGAAACAAGAGCGCTTGGGGGCCTTTGTGTTCTTGGAACAGAACGTCACGAATCTAGACGTATTGATAACCAGTTAAGAGGTCGCTCTGGAAGACAAGGTGATCCTGGAATGTCACAATTTTGTGTTTCTTTGGAAGATGAGTTAATGGTACGATTTGGAACAGACAGAGCTAAAGGCATGTTACAAAAAGTTGGCTTTTCAGATGAATTATCACTAAGAAATAAGATGTTTTCTAATATGGTAGAGTCTGCACAAAAGAGAGTTGAAGGGAACAATTTTGATACCAGAAAAACACTTTTACAGTATGATGATGTTATTAATAAACAAAGAGCCATTATTTATGAAAGACGTAATGAAATATTAAATAACGCTAACATTAATCAAACAATTGAAAACATTTTTTGGAATCATGTTAGTGATTTAATAGATATTCATATAGAACCAGAAGGTTATTTAACATCTAAAGATTTGTCAGAAATTGTTGAAAGTGTTAATGAACGTTTGTTAAAAAATGATATTGATGTTAAGGAATTAGAAAACAAAACAGAAGAAGAAGTTATTCAATATATATATGACAAGATTAGTGAGGAATACAAAACAAAAACAAGTGATATTCCTCTAGAAATTAGAAATGAATTTGAAAAAGCAATTACTCTTAAAGTTATGGATACTTATTGGATGGAACATATTAATGCTTTATCTCATTTGAAAGAGGGTATTCAGTTACGTGGTTATGGGCAAACAGATCCACTAAATGCTTATACAACAGAAGGTTTTAATTTGTTTGAAAAATTACAAGTTACAATAGATAGTCAGATTACGGCATATTTAATGAGATCTGAAATCAGACAAAATCTGGAGCGAGAACAAGTTAATAATGGACAAATGGTCACTAATGAAGGGAAAGAAAGTAAGAAAGAGCCAAAAAAAGTGACTAAAGTTGGTCGTAATGACTTATGTCCTTGTGGTAGTGGGAAAAAATACAAACAATGTTGTGGGAAGTAGAGTAAAGATGAATGAAAAGAAGAGAGTAACAATTATTTTAGTATTGATGGCTATTGTAATTATTACAATACCTATATTTACTTATATAAATAACAAGGAAGGAAATAAAATAGTAACAGCCGTTAAAGAGCTATTAGATTATAATGGAACAAATGTAGTTTATTTAGGTGATGATTCAGATTCATGTAGCAATTGTAGCCTTTATAATTCTACTATGATCTATTTAAAAGAAAATTATGATGTAGATTATAATTATGTTGACTTGAGTAAACTTAATGATGACCAGTATGATGAGGTGATAGGACTTTTTGATATTTCAACGTCCGAGTTAACGAAACCTTATTTACTTATCGTTACAAATGGTGAAGTAGTTGCTTATCGTTATGGTTATGATGAAGGAGATGAAACGTTTTCCTTTTTGCAAAATAATGATATAATAAATGCAGAATATATTTATATTTCAGAGACTCCTTACTTAAACAAAATTAATTTTGAAGAATATAATAATATGATTGCAAGCGATACTAAAAAAATAATTGTTCTTATGCAAGTTGGTTGTTCTGCTTGTACAATGGCCAAACCAATTTTAAATGAGATTGCAGAAGAATATGACATGGAAATAAATTATTTTGTTTTAAATGATGTTGATACCGAGGAAGAGAATAATGAATTCATGGCTTCTTTATCTTATTATAGTGATAATAAAGAAATAGGGACACCTTTAGCTTTAATAGTTAGTAATAATGAGGTTTTAGCAGTTCGTGATGGATTTTATAGCAAAGAAGATTATGTAGCGTTTTTTAAAACTAATGGTTTTATAAATGAATAGGAGAAAATATGAAAGATGTTGTTTATCAAAAAGTTAGAGAATTTAAGAAGAAGTATCCTTTATCAATATCATGGCGTTTAAGAAAACATTGTGATATTATCAATATGCATTTAAATCCTGGTGAAAAGGTAGTATATGCTTTCACTGCTCAGAAAAACGATAATCCATTAGATATAATTACTACTAATGTTATTGTTTTAACAAATGAAAGAATTTTGTTAGGGCAAAAACGATTGTTATTTGGTTATTTCTTTACAGCGATTACTCCCGATTTATTTAATGACTTGAAAGTAAATATGGGAATTATATGGGGTAAAATATATATTGATACTATTAAAGAATTAGTTACTCTTTCTAACATTCAAAAAGAGGCATTGCCGGAAATAGAAACTAATATAACTAGATATATGATGGAAGAAAAGAAAAAATATTTTGCTAAAAATAAAGGAAAATAAAAATGATGGCGTTAATAGCGCCATTTTTGTTTGTTTTAAAATATATGTGGTATGATAAAAAAAATTAAAAGTTACTATTTTGTTTATACGTGCCATTGACTTGTAGTGTTTGATATGATAATATTTAACTATAAAAATATGGGAGGAAGTATTTATATATGAAAAAAGAAACAGGTTTTACACTAATAGAATTATTAGCAGTTATTGTAATATTAGCAATTATAGCTTTAATCGCAACACCATTAATAATGAATATTATAAGTGAAGCTAAAAAAGGAGCTTTTGAAGATAGCAGTTATGCAATAATAGCTGCTGCTGAGCAAGGCTATGCGACTAGTTTATTTAGTGATGAGGATTCACAATTAACTAAGTACACTTATACTGATGGAGAAATGACTTTAATATCAGGTAATGTTGAAATAAACTATAAAGGAAGCAATCCTAAATCAGGAATTTTAATAATTAATGAAGATGGAGAGACAGCTATCACTTTTTATAATAATGGATACTGTATTACTAAAGGGTATAGTGCAAGTAAATTAAGTTCTGAAAAATTAACGGAAGAAGAATGTCTAGCAATTAACATTGTTAGCATACCTAATGTTCCTGAGTTAGAAGATACGATGATACCAATCGTGTATGATGAGGCAAATGCAGTATGGGTTAAAGCTGATACTAGTAGTACTTGGTATGATTATGAACAGCAGTGGTGGGCAAACGTAGTTTTAGTCACGGAAGATTCTAGAAGCAATTATCAAAATGCGGCAGTTGGAACAACAATAGAAGAAAGTGATGTTCTAGCATATTTAGT
>JAQUUG010000008.1:699-25422 GCA_028693965.1 Bacilli bacterium | reverse complement strand
CTGGGCATCATTGTGCTTCGCCATTAATGGAAAAATTGCATGTAGCTTCAACAATTAGGGTCAGCTTAGCATTTTATAATACGAAAGAAGAGTGCGATTATTTAGTAGAAACACTAAAGAAAGTTGGTGATTACATCAATGTCTTATTCAAATAATTTATCAAGACAAATAATTTTAGATCATGTTAGCAATCCACGTAACAAAGAAAAGGAACATAGCAATTATAAAAGTTTTACTCTTAAAAACCCCTCATGTGGTGATATTGTTACAGTTTTTGTTAAAGATGAAAATAATAAAATAATAGATATTACTTATGAGGTTACAGGTTGCTCTATTTGCATAGCAAGCACTTCTATAATGAGCGAATTATTAATAGGAAAAACGATAATTGATGCAGAAGAAATAATTACTAATTTTAATAATATGGTTATGGGTAATAGTTATAATGAAGAAAAATTATCTGAAGCTATTAGTTTGAAAGGTGTCGCAATTATTCCTTCTCGTATCAAATGTGCGACATTGCCATATAAAGCTTTTTCATCAGCCATGAATATAACTGGTGATTCTGATGAATAATGAATATAAATATGGATTTAATGATGGTAAAATTGGTGAGAAGTTATTCGATATTGGTTTAAATGAAGACAAAATAAAAGAAATATCACTGATAAAAAAAGAACCAAAGTGGCTTCTTAATTATCGATTAGAATCTTATAAACAATTTTTAGAAATCAATAATCCGTCATGGGGTCCTAGTCTTAATGATATTGATTTAAATGATATTTACTATTATGTAAAAGTTAGTGATAAGGTTAAAGATAATTGGCAAGAAGTTCCTAAAACAATTAAAAATACTTTTGATAAATTAGGAGTAATTGAAGCTGAAAATAATTTTCTTGGTGGGATAGCGACGCAATATGAATCTGATGTTGTTTATCATAGCCTAGAAAAGGAATTAAAAGAAAAAGGGGTAATTTTTACTGACACAGATACGGCTATTAAAGAATACCCCGATTTATATCGTAAATATTTTGGTACTTTAGTAAAAAATAATGACAATAAGTATGCCGCTTTAAATGGTTCTGTGTTTTCTGGAGGAACTTTTATATATATTCCTAAAGGAGTAAAATTAGAGAAACCACTACATTCTTATTTTCGAATTAATGCTGATAAAATGGGACAATTTGAAAGAACTTTAATTATTGTCGATGATGGTGCTGATGTTACTTACATAGAAGGTTGCACCGCGCCAGTTTATTCTAATAACGCTCTTCATGCAGCAGTAGTAGAAATATTTGTTGGCAATGGAGCAAAATGCCGTTATACTGCTATTCAAAATTGGTCTAATAACGTTTACAATTTAGTTACTAAAAGAGCAATTTGTGAAGAAGGAGGCATAATGGAGTGGGTTGATGGTAATCTGGGATCAAAAGTGAATATGAAATATCCGGCTATTATACTTAAAGGTGATAATTCGATTGGAACGACTATTTCGATTGCTGTTTCAGGACAAGGACAAATCCAAGATGCGGGTTCTAAGATGATTCATTTAGGTAAAAATACTTTTTCTAATGTTATATCTAAGTCTATATCAAAAAATGGTGGTAATTCTATTTATCGAGGTCTTATTTATCATGGTGAAAAAGCAATAGGTGCAAAAAGTAGTGTTGAATGTGATACCATTATTATGGATGATCAATCTAAATCTGATACTATCCCTACTAATGTTATTAAAAATGGGACAACAATGATTGAACATGAAGCTAAGGTTTCTAAAATTTCGGAAGATTTACTATACTATTTAATGAGTCGTGGCATCAGTAAAGAAAAAGCTAATGAAATGGTAGTAATGGGTTTTATAGAACCATTTACTAGAGAATTACCTATGGAGTACGCTATTGAACTAAATACATTACTAAAAATGGAAATGGAAGATTCTATCGGATGATGAAAATAAGCACTTCACAGGCTGAATATATAAAAGCTATTTATGAAGTTTTCAAAGAAGGCGATATAACAGTTACAAAAGTAGCAAGCCATTTAAATTATAGTAAACCTAGCGTGGTAAGAGCGTTAAAAAACCTCGAAAAATTTGAAATAATTAATTATGGAGAAAAAATTAAACTAACAGCATTTGGAATTAAATTAGCTAAAAACATTATAAGAAAAGATAATATTTTACAAAAGTTTTTTACAGAAATATTACATATTGAAAGTGAAATTGCCAAAAATGATGCTGAGAGAATAAAAAATAGTGTTTCTTGTTATACAATTACTAAATTAGAAGAGTATATTGCTAGAATATTGGATGAAGATATTGGTGATAAGGAAGAATACTGTTTATGTAATGGCGATGACAAAATGTGTATTCACAAGGGACAAACATTTTAAAAAACAATAAGTTAAAATTTTAATTTGTTGTTTTTTTAAATGAGATGTTTATAGGTCGTTTTTAAACCTATTTAACCTATTGTTTAATAAAAATTAATTAAATTATGCAAATGTCTTGCAAAAAATACTATTTTTGGTATAATTGAATTGAGAATAAAAAAGGAGGATAAATATGGATCAAATTAAGCTTATTATTAATAATAATGAATTTACAGTTGATGTTATTAGATATTTTTTGTTAAACGACGCATTATATTTAATTTATTCGTTAAATGAAGAAGATGGACAAGGATATGTTAAATTATATGTTGTTAGAGTAGAAAAAGATTCAATTGGCCAATTTGTGAGTGTTAGTATTAGTGATGATGAAGAATGGAATAATGTTAAAAATGCAATTAAAGAAATTATTAAAGCTAGTAAAACTGGTGCGACAGTAGTTGAAGATCAAAATTACACTGTTTTAAATGGTTTGATAATTAGTAATAGTCGTGTTTTTAAACTTTCAGCACCATTAGTTGCTTCTTTAGGAGAAAATAAGAAAACTCCTGAATTAGTAACTGAAGAGGTAGAAAATACTAATGTTCAAGAAGAAACAAGCATACCTGAGTTTGCAAAACCAACATTAAACGAATCTGTTCAAGATGAATTTACGCCAAATGAAGAAACTGCTTTTTCACCATTTAACATTAACCCTGAACCAATTGCTAATGTGGAAGAAGCTCCATCTGTTAATGAATCATTTGCTAATGCTGAAGAAGCTCCATCTGTTAATGAACCAATACAAGCTGATGCAGAGTTTGAACAAGCTGTTGCTTCTGAACCAAAGGTTGATTATGAAAAATTATATGAAGACTTAAAAGTTGAAAATATGACATTAACAAATAAGATTTCTGAATTAGAAGCTAAACTAAATGAAATTAAGAATATTTTAAATTAAGAATCGAAAGATTCTTTTTTTTATCTTAAAATTATCATTATACTATCATAGTACAATATAATTATGAATATAATAAAGGAAAATAGTGTAAATGTTTAATAATAGTATTGACTTTGTTTAAAAAGATATGATATAATTCATTTGTCGCTACAAATTGATTAGTGATATTATGTGGAGAAATACCCAAGTCTGGTTGAAGGGACCGGTCTTGAAAACCGGGAGGTCGGAAACGGCGCGGGGGTTCGAATCCCTCTTTCTCCGCCACAATTTTTTTAATATCGCGGAGTGGAGCAGTCTGGTAGCTCGTTGGGCTCATAACCCAAAGGTCGTTGGTTCAAATCCAGCCTCCGCAACCAAATGGTCCCGTGGTGTAGTGGTTATCACGTCTGCCTGTCACGCAGAAGATCGCCGGTTCAAACCCGGTCGGGACCGCCATTTATATTTGGCTCTGTAGCTCAGTCGGTAGAGCAAGGGACTGAAAATCCCTGTGTCGATGGTTCGATTCCATTCGGAGCCACCATTAAATACTAATAAAGCTAACGATAAAAGACCGTTAGTTTTTTTATTAAAACAATTATATTTAATGTTTTATATATATTTTGTTGCAAATATTACATTTTTATATTATAATGAATTGTCAATTGAAAGAAGAGGAATATATGAATAACAATTTTAAAGACTTAGGACTTAGTGCAGATGTTTTAAAATCAATTGAAACATTGGGATTTGCTGAACCTAGTAAAATTCAAAAAGAAATAATACCATTTATAATAAATGGTCATGATGTTGTTGGCCTAGCTGCAACAGGAACAGGAAAAACGCTTGCTTATGCATCAAGCATTTTATCAAAACTAAATGTTTCGGGAAATACTATAAAAGCAATTATATTAACACCAACAAGAGAATTAGCTTTACAAGTTAGTGAAGAAATGGAAACATTAAATAAATCAAGTAACTTTGATATTTTATCTGTTTTTGGTGGTTCAAGTATTGAATTGCAATTACGTGCTTTAAAAAGAGGCGTAGATGTTGTAGTGGGAACTCCAGGAAGAATCATGGATCTAATTAAGAGGAAAGTTCTTAAATTAGATGATTTAGAATACTTTGTCCTAGATGAAGCGGATGAAATGCTAAACATGGGATTTTTAGAGGACATAGAATTTATTTTTAATAAAACAAAAAAAGAAAAACAGGTTTTATTGTTTTCTGCTACTATGTCAGAAACAATTTTAAAGTTAGCAACTAAATATATGAAAGATGATTATCAACGTGTTGAAGTAAAATCAGAAAGTAAAACGTCAACTAATGTTAGTCAATACTATTATCTAGTTAATGAAAAAATGCGTGCAGAAGTACTTTGCCGTGTTATAGATGCTAAGGATCCGCATTTAGCAATTATTTTTTGTCAAAGAAAAACTGATGTTGATCACTTATTAAATGAGTTATCAATGAGAAATTATAGTGCTGAAGCAATGCACGGTGATATTTCCCAAAGTGTTCGTATTAAAACATTAGAACGTTTTAAATCAGGAGCTTTTACTTATTTGATAGCAACAGATGTAGCTGCAAGAGGAATTCATGTTGATAATATTGATTTGGTTATCAATTATAATATGCCACAAGATGTAGAATCTTACATTCATAGAATTGGAAGAACCGGTCGTGCTGGCCAAATGGGCGAAGCAATTAGTTTTGTCACTCCTAGAGAGGTTTCTTTCTTAAAAACTGTGGAAAAAGTTGCAAAATGTCAAATTATTAAATGTGAATTACCTAGTTTAGAAGATATTTATCAAACAAAATATAATAAAATTATTAAAAGAGTAGAAAATGCTATTAATAATGAAGAATATCAAGAATGTATTAAATATGTACGTGATTTTAACAAAGAAGAATTAATAAAATTTAGTGCTAGTTTATTAAACATTGTTTTGAAAAAAGAAATTGGATCAGATTTTAATAAGGAAATTGTTATAAAACAAGATAGACGTGATATTGTAGATAAAAATTATACGAGAGTTTTTCTAACAATTGGTAAACTAGACAACTTAAAAAAGGGAACATTGCTTGACTTTTTGAAAAACACTACAAAAGTTGATAAAGATTGTTTTAAAAACATTGAAATATTATCAAAATTTACATTTATGGATGTTGATAACAAATGTGTTAAACAAGTAATAAAAAAATTATATAACTCAAAATTAAACGATCGAGTTATTCGTGTCGAAGAAGCTAAGAAAAATGGCGGCAAAAGAGGATAACGCAAAAATCGTTAAATAAATTGTTTAGGAATTAACTATTAAAGGGGTTGATTCCTTTTTTTAATAATTTTTATAAAAATTATTTGCTTTAGTCTTGAAATATTTTCTTCTTTGTGCTATATTATATGTACTTGCTTGAAGGAGCATGATAGAGTTGATAAAAGTTTTAGGTAAATAATATCATCAAATAAATTTTATTTGAATAAAATATTATTAAATAAACTACTTTAAACTTGAATGCTAATAATATGCGCTCGTAGCTCAATTGGATAGAGCGTTTGACTACGGATCAAAAGGTTTCGGGTTCAACTCCTGACGGGCGCACCATTTTATATCGGAAAATAGCACAACTTGGTAGTGCACTTGGTTTGGGACCAAGGGGTTGCAGGTTCAAATCCTGTTTTTCCGACCATTAGATAATAAGCCCTTATAATATAAGGGTTTTTTAATAGCCAAAAAAGATGCTGATTATGTTTTAACCTTGTTTTTTGTAAAAAACATTTAATATGATACAACTTTTAATAATTTAAAGTTGTATGTTATTAGTACTATAAAAAAGAAGAAAATACTTAATAATAAATATTAAAGATAAAATAATTTTCTAGGTATATTCTATATAAAAAGTATTATCAATTAGCCTAAAGGTTCTAAATGGTGAATGTAATGGTATTGTGGTTTGAGTGAGAAGTTGTTTGTACATAAGACATTATAGTTTGTATAAGGAGATAAAATTATGGATTTGAAAAAACCGAGAATATCAAAAAAATTAGAAGTTGGAGTTTTAGAAGATTTTGAAGTAGAAAAAAAGATTTGTGATAAAAAATTTAACGCTTTGGATTTGTGTAAATTAAATATTAATGTTTTGGATTTAGATGGTTGTGTTTTTGATAATATTAATTTTAATAATTTTAATAGTAATAAAGTAGAGTTTATTGATATCATTTTTAATAGTTGTAATTTTTCTAATGTAGATTTTTCAGATGCAATTATTCATAGAGTGGAATTTAATAATTGCCAATTAGTCGGTACTGATTTTGGTAATACCGCTTTTAAAGATGTGAAGTTTAGTGAATGTAATGCAAGATATACTAATTTTTCTTTTACTAAATGTTCTAATGTGTTATTTAAAAAAATAGATTTATCAGAAAGTTATTTTGAGGAAATTAATTTTAAGAATGTTAAATATGTTAACTGTGATTTAGCAGGAGTTAGTTTCTTAAATACAAAATTATCTGGAATGGATTTAAGTGATTCAAATATAAACAAGATACGAGTTAGTTATGGAGATTTAAATGGCGCTATTATTGGGCTGCATCAAGCAGAATTAATAGTTAGAATGATGGGAATTAATATAAAAGAGTTTATGGATGAAAAAAAATAATTTTTTTTCAATATAATAATATTAGGTGATATTGTGAATACAAAAGTATTAAATATCAAAACAATCTATATATTTAGATGTACTTTATGATTATGTATATGGTAATTTATTTTATTTCCTAATTAATTTAAAAATAACTTCAAATTATTGGAGTTAAATATGTAAACTATAGTGAATCTATAGTTTTCTTTTATGTTAAATTAATATATAATTGTGATTAGGTGATAATATGATTTTAAAAAGTGATAGTAATCTTGAAAATGAAAAGATTAATAAAATATGTGCATTATATGATTTAATAATTATTTCATATAAAAAAGCAAGTAATAATCATGATTCATATAAAATAATAGCTAATGATAATAAAATATATTATTTAAAAGAAATACCTAGAGTTGATATTGTAAATAGACAAGAACAAATTATTGATGAATTAAAAAAATATAATATAAAGACATATAAAATAATAAAAACAAAAACAGGGGAAAACTTTATTAAATATATGAATAAAAAGTATATATTAATAAATGATATTGAAGGAATAAAATATACAAACAAGGATTTATCTAATTATAAAATATTAAAAGAGTGTGCCCGACTATTAGCTTTATTACATATGGCTTTAAAAAATGCTAGTTTGGATAATATAAAAAAATTTGATGTTAATGAAATAATTGAATTATATATATATAAACAAAGACAGTTTATTAAAAAAAATAAATTAGATTCAATTATGAAAATTGTTGAAAACGAGATAGTAACACTTTCAAGAAACAAGCCTTTAAATAGTCAACTAATACATGGCGATTTTCATATCGGAAATTTGCTTTTTAATAATGATTGCGCTGATATCATATTGGATTTTGACTTAGCTATTAACGGAAATGTGTATTTTGATATTGCATATTTTATACAAAGATTTTTGAAAGAAAAAGACAAAATACAATTGTTTTTAGACGAATATAAATATAATAATCCTAATCTTGTAAAAGAAGAAGAAAAAATATATTTATATTTATTAGTAACTGAATTAATAGTAATGAATTATTTTATTGGAAAAGAAAAAGAAAATTCAGCTTTAGAATGTATAAATGATTTAAAATATATTTTAGAAAATAAAAAACATTTCAAAGAATTGTTGTAACTATTGAAGAAATTTAATGTATAAGTTATATTTGCTTTTAATAATTTGAAATATCCATTGTAACCATTATCAATATTTCATTATATAATATATCGTGATGTTATAAATTGATGAGGTGAAAAATGAATATTATATTAGTAATTTTAATCCCATTTTTAGGGACAACATTAGGATCAGGAATGGTTTTTTTTCTTAAAGATAAAATTAATAACAAATTGGAAAAATTTATGTTGGGTTTGGCATCAGGGGTAATGATAGCTGCTTCTATTTGGTCGTTACTTCTTCCCGCTTTGGAAATGACAACTAATTCTAAAACGGTAGATTGGATACCAACTTCCATTGGGTTTATTTTGGGAGTTACTTTTCTTTTACTGCTAGATTATATAATTCCTCATAAACATCAAGGAATTAAAAAAGAAGAAGGATTAAAATCCAAAATTTCTAAAAACACTAAATTATTTCTGGCAGTTACAATTCACAATATTCCGGAAGGAATGGCAGTAGGCGTTTTATTATCTTCAGCATTGTTGTCTAATAAATCTTCGGAGTTAATAAGTGCCTTAGTATTAAGCATTGGCGTTGCTGTGCAAAATTTTCCAGAAGGAACTATCATATCTATGCCTCTTAGAGTAGCGGGACAAACGCGAAAGAAATCTTTTCTTTATGGTGTATTTTCAGGTGCTGTGGAACCAATAGCGACGCTATTAACAATTGCTTTTGCATCATTGGTTGTATCTTTTATGCCTTATTTTTTATCATTTGCTGCAGGAGCAATGATGTTTGTTGTGATTGAAGAATTAATTCCTGACACTCATCAAAGCGATCATAGTAATGCAAGTGTTATAGGTTTTACATTGGGTTTCTTATTAATGATGATACTAGATATTATTTTAAAATAAGTATATTATATAAACACTTCATCATAAAAAAACTAAAAAAAACATAAAATTAGTTGAGGTGAAATGATGAAGAATGCAATCAATTACTATTATAATTTATTTCCTAATCAAGTTCACCAAAAAAATGATCGTGAAATATATTTTAATATAAATGATGATAAATATGTCCTACTTTTATATGATGAAGAATATGGGGATGTTAATTATTTTTATAATTTAAGTTTACGTTTACTACAAAATAATGTCCCTTGTCATCAATTTATTTTTAATATAAATAAAATACTAGTTACTAATGTTAATGATAAAAATTATGTTTTATTTAAAATATTTGTTGATAATGAAAAACTTGTTGATATCAATGATTTATATTCTTTCTTTGCACAAACTAAGCATATTAAAATGCCTATAGAAAGTAAAAATTATTTTGATTTATGGTCATCTAAAATAGATTATTATGAATATCAAATAACACAATACAGTAAACAATTTCCTCTTATAAGAGAAAGTTTTAATTATCATATTGGACTTGCAGAAAATGCTTTAATATTATATAAAACAATATATAATGAACAACATCATTATAATGTAATAGCACATAATAGAATAAAAAAAGATTGTAAAGTTAAAGATTTATATAATCCTCTTAATTTCGTAGTTGACATAGAAGCAAGAAGTTTTGCAGAATATTTCAAAACAACCTTTTTTTATGGTGACATCAATATAGATGAACAAATTTTCAATTATTTAAAGATATTATCATATAGTCCTTATGAAGGAGTTATCTTTTTTAGTCGAATGATGTTTCCTACTTATTATTTTGATTTATATGAA
Organism: Bacilli bacterium; assembly: GCA_028693965.1. Lineage (GTDB taxonomy): Bacteria > Bacillota_I > Bacilli_A > RF39 > UBA660 > JAQUUG01. The sequence goes on along the minus strand of JAQUUG010000008.1, from coordinate 15,581 downwards.
TTAATTATTAATGATTTAGAAAATGAAAAGGATGTTATGAATATCATAAGCAAGGTTAATTTGTATGAGAAAATATTATCAAATATATATAAATATCTTAGCCTTTACACAAATATTCCTCGTATTGAATGGTTAGACAGGGTAGATGGTTAATATTGTTTCCCTAAACTCTTTTTTAGAAGCCTACAATGTGATATAATATTTCTTGAGGTGTTTTATGAAATATACGAAAGGTAGAATTGTTAAGGGGATAGTAACAGGAATAGAATCATATGGTATTTTTGTATCTTTAGATGGATATTATAGTGGTTTAATTCATATTTCTGAAATATCGTATAGTTATGTTAAAAGTATTAATAATTATGTTAAATTAGGTGATAATATTTATGTAGAAATATTAGAAGCAGATGAAGAAAATGGACATTTGAAACTTAGCATCAAAAATATTGATTACAGAATTACCACCGGTAAAAGTGGGCGAAGAATTAGAGAAACACCACATGGTTTTGCTACTTTAGCTTATAAATTACCCTATTGGATTGAAGAAAGTTTAAAAAAACAAGAAAAATTTTAAATACTTATTGACAAATATATTATAAAATGTTATATTTATTCATGTCCGAGTGTTTATGGGCGATTAGCTCAGTTGGTTAGAGCACCTGCCTTACAAGCAGGGGGTCATAGGTTCGAGTCCTATATCGCCCACCATTGCCGAAATAGCTCAATTGGTAGAGCAACTGACTTGTAATCAGTAGGTTACGGGTTCAATTCCTGTTTTCGGCACCATTTAGTGGAGGGATAGCGAAGTGGCCAAACGCGGCAGACTGTAAATCTGTTCCTTCGGGTTCGATGGTTCAAATCCATCTCCCTCCACCACTTTGTTATTATTTGCCTCGTAGCCAAGTGGTAAGGCACCACACTTTGACTGTGGCATTCGCTAGTTCGAATCTAGCCGAGGCAGCCATTCTATTGTCCCGTTAGCTCAGTCGGTAGAGCATTTGACTTTTAATCAAAGGGTCACAAGTTCGAGCCTTGTACGGGACACCATTGCCTGAGTGGCGAAATTGGTAGACGCACAGGACTTAAAATCCTGGGGGAGTCAAATCCCGTGCCGGTTCAAGTCCGGCCTTAGGCACCAATTGTTAATTTGTTCATTTGATTGAACTTATTATATTTAAGAGAAGCAAATCTCACTGTTAATCAGAGAGTGTTTGCTTTTTTTGGTTTTATTAATTTACTTAATGTTTTTAATGTGATACAATTACATCAATATATTAATATAAAAAGGAATGATTTTATGAATAAAATAGAACTTTTAGCGCCTGCTGGTAATATGGAAAGTTTAAAAGCGGCTATCATGGCAGGTTGTGACGCTGTTTATCTAGGCGGACATATATTTGGAGCTCGAAGTTTTGCTGGTAATTTTTCACATGAAGAAATAATTGAAGCTGTCAAATATGCTCATTTATATAATGTTAAAATATATGTAACGGTTAATACTTTGATTTATGAAAATGAGGTAGATACATTTATCAATTACATTGATTTTTTACACAGAAATAATGTTGATGCTGTCATTATACAAGATATAGGAATGATGGATCTAGTAAGACAAACATACCCTAATTTAGAAATTCATGCTTCGACGCAAATGCATATTCATAATATTGATGGTATTAGAATGCTTCAAAAGTTAGGAGTAAAAAGAGCTGTTATTGCTAGAGAAACATCAATTGAAGTAATTAAAGAAATAAAAAAGGAAACAAAGATGGACTTAGAGGTTTTTATTCATGGAGCCTTATGTTTTAGTTATTCAGGGCAATGTTTAATAAGTAGTTTAGTAGGTGGACGAAGTGGCAATAGAGGAACTTGCGCACAAGTATGCCGCAAAAAATATAGTTTAAAGATAGATGATAACGTAGTGGAAAAAGATAAATATCTATTGAGTATGAAAGATTTAAATACGCTAAATCATATATCATCTTTAATTGAGTCTGGGGTAGATAGTTTTAAAATAGAAGGACGCATGAAAAGACCGGAATATGTATATTTAGTAGTAAGTATTTATAGAAAAGTTATTGATAGTTATTTAAAAGATAAAAAATTAAATATCGATAAAGAGTTAATTAAACAACTTAAAGTGATGTTTAATAGAGAATTTACAAGTGGCTTTCTATTTAATGATCAAGATTTAATTAATACTTATCGTCCTAATCATATGGGTATTTTGTTAGGAAATGTTATAAGTAATTTAAATGAACAAGTAAAAATTAAATTATGTGAAGATTTAACTGTAAATGATGGTATTAGAATTATTGGTGATGAAGATTATGGCTTTATTGTTAATAAAATATATATAGATAATAAAGAGGTAAAAAGGGCTCAAAAAGGAGACATTGTTGAAATTCCATCTTCTAAGAAACTGAAAGTGGGTAGTAAAGTAATTAAAAGTACTGATAGTTTATTATTAAAGCAAATAAATCATTTAATAAAAACAGGCAAACGATTTGTTAATATTAATATGAACATACAAATAAAGCAAAATGAACCTGCGTTATTAATAGTAGAAGATGGGATAAATAGAGTCGAGCTTAGTAGCAAGCAAACCGTGGAAAGGGCAACTAAACATGTTTTAACTAATGACCAAATACTAAAACAAATGAATCGTTTAGGTGATTCTATATATAAGATTGATAAGATAACTATTGATATAGATGGAAATGTCTTTTTCCCTATTAGTGTTTTAAATGAGATGCGAAGGCAAACTGTTCAATTACTTAATGAAAAAAGACAGTATGAAACGCCGTATTTAAAAAGTAACTATATGAGGAACGTACCAAGCTTTACAAAAGAAACTTATAAAACAGTTATGATTGATAATAAAAAACAATATGAAAAATTAGACAAAAAAGAATATCGCTATATTTATATTAATAATTATGAACTATATAAAGAATTAGTAAATGAAGAAAAAGTCTTTTACATTTTACCTCGTGTTATAGAAAATTATAAAACAATAGAAAAGCGTGCTTTAATAGGAGAATTAGGAGCATTAAATGTTTATGATCAAGGACATAGTGCTACCTCTTTAAATGTCGTTAATTCTTTTACAGTAGCTTTTTTACATAGCTTAGGAATAAGTAATATAATGTTATCTTATGAAATAAAAGAAAATCAAGTTAACGATTTAATGAAAGCCTATCATGATAGATATAAAGTTTATCCTAACCTAACTGTAGTTATATATGGATATGAAGAAGTGATGATAAGTAAATGCAACTTACTGAGCAATTATCAAATGAATGAAGGTTATTTAATTGATGAATTTGATAATGAATACCAAATAGAGTATAACAATAATAATACAATTATTTATAATTTTAGAAAAAGGAACCTAATTGCTAGTACGTATTATGAAATGGGTATTAATGGAGTTTGTTATAATTTGATTAATGATAAAAGTTAAAGTTTTTAATAAATAAAGGATAATAAAAACTATGGACAATTAAGTTAAAATGTATTATAATAGTAACCAATTTCATTAGGAGGTGTTTCATGATAAAAACTAATTTGCCAGTTATTTTATTAAAAGGGTTAGTATTATTACCTAATAATGATATTAGATTAGAATTTGATAACGATGATAGTAAAAGTATTGTTGATGTTGCTGAACTATTTCATGATAATAAAGTACTGGTTGTAAATCAAACAGTTAATAAAGATCAGGCAATAAAAATAGATGAATTACCTAAAATTGGTGTTTTTAGTACCATTAGTCATAAAATGGAATTACCAAATGGAAAAATTAGAGTTGTAATTAGTGGTTTGTATCGTATGCAGGTTCTTGAATATTTAAATACTACACAAAACAATAAAGTTTTAGAGTCAATCACAACAAACTTAACTCGTGTTAATAATTTAAAACAAGAGATAGAAGCATATACAGGAAAATTAAAAAGAGAAGTAACTAATTATGTTAAACAAGTTCCTTACGCTAATAACAATTTAGCAATGACAGCTAATGAACCAGATTTAGATAAATTAACTGATTTGATTGCACCGTTACTACCAATTAGTTTAGACCGTTTAAATAAATATTTAGAAACTAATAATGCTGTTTTACGTGCTAAGATGTTATTAGAAGATATTTATATTGAAAAAGAAAATTTTAATATTGAAAAAGAAATTGATTTAAAGGTAAAACAGAATCTTGATGATAATCAAAAAGAATATTTGTTACGTGAAAAAATGAAATTAATCAAACAAGAATTAGGGGATAGTATACCTAAAGAGGATGAAATTGCTGCTTTCCGAGAAAAACTCATGACATTACAGGCTGATGATAACATCAAAAAAAGAATTGAAGTTGAAATTAATCGTTATGATTCTTTAACATTAACGTCACCAGAAAGTAATATTGTCAGATCTTATCTTGATTGGATGTTTTCCTTGCCTTGGAATAAAAAAACAATTGATGATGACAATTTAATAGAAGTTAGAAAAAAATTAGATGAATCACATTATGGACTTGAAAAAGTTAAGACACGCATTATTGAATTTTTAGCAGTCAAACAAATGACTAATAGTTTAAATGGACCAATTATTTGTTTAGTAGGTCCTCCAGGAACCGGTAAAACATCTTTGGCTTTTAGTATAGCTAAAGCTATTAATCGTCAATTTGTTAAAATGTCTGTTGGTGGAGTAAATGACGAAGCTGAAATTATGGGACATAGAAGGACATATCTAGGTGCTAACCCAGGGCGCATTATTCAAGGAATGAAAAAAGCGACATCGGCTAATCCAGTTTTCTTAATTGATGAAATTGACAAAATGACAAAGGATATTAAAGGTGACCCCGCAAGTGCCTTATTAGAGGTATTAGATCCTGAACAAAATAAGTATTTTAGTGACAACTATATTGAGGAACCTTATAATCTGTCTAATGTTCTTTTTATAGCAACTGCTAATTATATAGAAGATATTCCAGAAGCTTTAAAAGATCGCTTGGAAATGGTATTTTTATCTGGTTATACTGAATATGAGAAGTTAGATATTGCGAATAAACATTTAATACCTAAAATATGTCAAAATCATGGACTTGATAAAAAAAATATTAGTATTAATAATAACAGTATTTTATATATTATTAGAAATTATACTAAAGAAGCGGGAGTACGCGAGTTAGAAAGACAATTAGCTACACTGATTCGTAAAATTGTAACTAAAATAGTAATGGAGAAAGAAGATAAAAAACAATTTTTAATTGATAAACAAATGATTATTAATTATCTTGGTAAAGAAAAATATCATTTTATGTACTATAATAAAACATCACGTGTTGGGATTGTCAATGGTCTTGCTTATACACAGTATGGTGGTGATACTTTACCAATTGAAGTAAATTACTTTAAGGGTGATGGAAAACTCATCCTAACCGGATCCCTTGGTGATGTGATGAAAGAAAGTGCTTATATTGCTCTTAATTACATTAAAGCTAATTATCAACATTTTCATATTGATTATAATAAGATAACTAAAAATGACATTCATATTCATGTGCCAGAAGGAGCTATTCCTAAAGATGGACCTAGTGCCGGGATTGCATTAACTACGGCTTTAATTAGTTCTTTAACTGGTAAAAAAGTACCTGCCAATATTGCAATGACAGGAGAAATAACTTTAAGAGGTAGTATCTTACCAATTGGTGGATTAAAAGAAAAAAGCATTGGTGCGCATCGTAATGGTATTAATAAAATTATTATACCTAAAGATAACATTAATGATTTAGATGATGTACCTAATGAAATAAAAAAAGATATTAAGTATATCACAGTTAAAAATTACACAGAAGTTTATAATATTGTTTACAATATTTTATAGCAATTATACTTGTTTAAGTATAATTGTTTTTTTATGTGAATATAATTAACTGAAATATAAGGAGGAGATATGATGAAAAAAAATGTTCCATTTAAAAAAGATATTATTTTTAAGACTAATCTTTCTGAGATAACTAGTATATCTTTAGAACATAATATCATAAGTATTGATGATAATGTTATAAGTGGAGAATTCATTATAAATGGAGATTATAGAATAATAGAGACAAGTTCAAATATTGAACCATTTTCTTTTAATTTACCTTTTGAAGTAGCTCTTGACGATAAGTATATTTTAGATAAAGTAACAGTTGATATTGATGATTTTTATTATGAAATTATTAATAACAATATTTTATCTGTTAATATTGAATTATTAGTTGATAAGCTTGAAGAAAAACCATTAATTAAAACGGAAGTCACTCCTAAAGAGGAACTATCTAGTTTAAATATTAATTCAATTGTGGAATTAGAAAAGGAGGAAGTAAAAATGGAAAAAGCTAATGACTTGATTGATGTTTTTAAAGATGAAGTATCACCACGATCTATATTTGATGATGTTGTTTTAGAAAAAGAACGATATGTATCATACAAAGTATGTATTATTAAAGAGGGGGAAACAATTGAAAGTATTGCTTTAAAATACGGTGTAGATATAGAAGAAATAGAAAAATATAATGAATTAAATGAAATAAAAATAGGAGACAAAATAATCATTCCAACTTCACAAAATGCGCAAGTATAATGAAATATTAAATAGATATAATTTAAAACCCCATCGTTATCAACTAATTGGCAAAGCTACTTTAATTGATACAGATGATGGGTGTTTTGTCATAAAAGAAAAAAACAGGAATGATGATAAAGAGATTATTAGGTATTTGGAATCAAGAAGTTTTGATTATTATCCTAAAATCTTGAGTGATACATATGATGATTACGAATTAACTGAATACATTGAGCAGGCTAATATGCCAGATGAACAAAAGTTATTAGATATGATGGATTTAGTAGGACTTTTACATAGCAAGACAACTTATTATAAAGAAGTAGACGAAGCTGAATATAAAAAAATATATGAGGATGTTTCTAATAATATTGAATATTTATTAGGTTATTATAATGATATGGCAGCAATTGTTGAAAGTAAAGTTTTTATGAGTCCTAGCGAATATTTATTTATTAGAAATTTATCAAAACTATTTTCTTCCCTGTTTTTTTGCAAGCAAGAATTAGAAAAATGGTATGAAATGGTAAAAGTTAAAAATAAACAAAGACAAGTTGTTTTACATAACAATTTAGATATTAGTCATTTTATTAGAAATAATTCCTCATATTTAATTAGCTGGGATAAATCTAAAATGGGAATACCAATATTTGATTTATATAAACTTTATAGACGGACGGCAAATGAATATGATTTTTCAGAAGTTTTTAAAAGGTATGAACGAAATTATCCTTTGTTAGAAGATGAAAAAAAACTATTTTTTATCTTAGTAGCCTTACCTGATAAAATAGATTTTAGTGGGAGTGAATATGAAAAATGTTTAGTAATTAGTAAAAAAATAAATATGATTTTTAAAACAGAACTATTTGTTACTCCTTATTATCAATAATTTGACTTTATATTAAAACATGATATAATAATCCGGAAAAGGAGAGATAATTTAACATATATGGAAAATGATGTAGATCTCAGGTATTATGGTTTAGTGCTTAAAACACAAAGGGAAATGTTTGATTTATCAGTAAGTGACTTATCAACTATGTCACGTGTTAGTCAAATGACTATTTTGTGTATAGAAAAAGGTTTAGGTAAAAACAAAGAAGATTTTATAGAATCTTTAACGATAACTTTAGGATTAACAATGGAACAATTACATGAGTTAGCTAAATTGGCTAAAAAACTATTTTTTAAAGAAGATTCAGTTAAAAATACGTTCTTATTGGCTGATAAAAAAAGGGCTCATGTAAGTTTAATGATGGCTATATTTACTGCCTATGAAAGTAATAAAGAATTAGAAGTAGAAGAAGTTAACAGCCAAATTATTTAATCTAAAAAAATATTACAGTTTTGTATAAATAATTTACTATTACTATTGCATTTACATAATAAATTAGTTATAATGTATATATGAAGTTGTGGTGGTAGTATGTTTGCAACCAATGTATATATTTTAAAAAAGATGTTATTTTAAAAAACTAGATTTTGTCGTCTGGTTTTTTTGTTGTAGTAAGGAAGTGCGTTATGAGTGAAAAAAGAGTAAAAAAAATTATCAAGACTATTATTAATTATGGAGAACCAATTTCTTTAAGTTTGATAATAAGTGCAATCAAAGAACCGTCGACAAAAGTGACAATAGTTGTTGAAGAACTAGAAAAGGCTGGTTATTTAATTTGCAAAGATGGGAAATATTGGCCTAGTAATTATTACAAAGGGTATTTGTTTTATGATGAGAAAAGGAATTTACATTATCTTGAAATAAATAATGATATTATATATATTAATAAATCAGACTTAAAAGAAGCAGTAACAGGGGATTATGTCATTATTAAAGGATTAGATTTCAAATCATCAAGGGGACGAGTGGTTAGTATTAAGGAAAACAATTTAGGGGGTAAATTAGGAACTGTGCGAACTGATCGGGGGAAAATAGTTATAGTAAGTTCTGATGAAATTATTGTCAATCCTAAAAATCCTAAACATTTTAATCTTGCTAACGGTCATTTAGTTATAGTCAAAAATAATACTATTGTTGCCATAAATGGTCATATTTTAACACCAACAGGCAGTATTAGAGATATTATGGAAAAACACGGGCTTGATATGAAATTTCCAAATGATGTACTTGCAGAAGCACAAAAGATTAAACAGGAAGTGACACCAAGTGATTTAAAAGGAAGGCTTGATTTACGAAATCTTTTAACTTTTACAATTGATGGAGATAAAACGACTGACTTTGATGATGCTGTTTCCTTAACAATGATGGATAATGGTCATTATTTATTAGGTGTTCATATAGCGCATGTTAGTTATTATGTTAAAGAGGACAGTTTGATTGCTCAAGAGGCAATTAAAAGGGCTTTCAGTAATTATAGTGAAGGTAAGTGTATTCCGATGTTACCATGGGAACTTACTAGTGGAATATGCTCGTTAAGTGAAGGCGTTGATCGCCTTACTAAGTCATATTTTATGGAGTTTGATGAAAAAGGCGAATTAGTAAATTATAAAATCCTTAATAGTGTAATTAACTCTAATAAAAGAATGACTTATAGTAAAGTGTCAGCTATGTTAAGTGACGAAGAATATTATGATGATTATGAGGAATATATGCCTCAATTAAGGGATATGAAAAAATTATCTTCTTTAATCAGACAGAAGAGAGAACAAAAATCATTACAATTTGATTTTTCAACATCAGAATTTATATTTTCACCAAAAGGGGACGTACTTGATGTTATAAGTAGAAAAAAAATGATTGCAGAAAATATAATTGAGGATTTTATGTTGATGACTAATTTGGTTGATACAACTGATAAAAATAAAAGAAATCAATTGTGTATCTATAGGAATCATGATTATCCAAAAGCAGAGAATATTGATTATTTTATAGAGCTTTTAAGAAATGATAATATAGAGCTATGTAATAATAAAAAAATCAATTGGCATCTATTTATGAAAAAATTACAAGATCCACAAAAAAGACGAATTTATAGCATGATTTTACTGTTTTGTATGGAAAAAGCTAATTATTCAACGACTAACATAGGTCATTATGCACTTGGGTTTGATGCTACTTCCCATGTAACATCCCCAATTAGAAGATGCCCAGATTTACTTCAACAATACATTTCGGATAATAATTATAGGGTAAATGATAATAAGGCTAGCTCATATGAACAAATGTCTAAGTGTTTTTCCAAACAAGAAGTTAAATATCAACAATTAGAGAGAGAAATGTATCGATTTTATTGTTCTAAATACATGCTTGATAAAGTAGGACAAGAATTTAGAGGTGAAATTGTAGATATTAGTAGCAGAGGTATTTACATTAATATTTACAATGGTATAATTGGCTTTCTAAATACTACACATTTAGAAAATACTAGTGTAAATAGAAGAAAAATGATTTTTATAAATCATGGTAATGTTTATAAATTAGGTGATACTCTTGATGTAGTTGTGAAAGATGTTTCAAGTGTTAATTTTTCAATTAGTTTAGAAATTAGTAAACAGAAAATAAAACAACAAATTAAATAAGAGTAATTAATAAAATCAATAATTGTTAAAGATTTGATTTTAAAAATATCAAAAAATCATTAAAAGTATTGCATTGTTTTCAAAAACATGCTATAATTTCCTCAGCGTTTGAAAAAATGCTGAAAGTGGGGGATTAGCTCAGTTGGCTAGAGCACCTGCCTTGCACGCAGGGGGTCAAGGGTTCGAGTCCCTTATCCTCCACCAAAATTTTGAATATAATCACTATTAATTTAGTGATTTTTTTATAATTGAATCGGGAAATGTTATATTTTAATAGTAAATATATATAGAAGGTTTATAGAGATGTCAGAAAAAAATTTAACTAAAATATTTGATAATACCAGTATTAGAATAGTTTGGGATAGTGAAAAGGAATAGCATTATTTTTTAGTTGTTGGGGTAATATTTGCTATAACTGATGTAATATATCAAAAAAATATCGGAATGATTTGAAGAGAAAATTAATTGCTGAAGGAAGCTAGTTATCTGAAAATATGAGTTGAATAAAAAAAGCATATTTAATTTCTATAAAATATTGACATTATAATAAAGAGGTAGTAGTATAAAATTGTATTTTGAAGGAGGAATTATGAAAAATATTATAATTGAAAACTATAATGAAATTAGAGATTTAGGTGGGGAAAATTATTACGCTAAAATAGTAGCAGTAGAATTAATAAATTTTCTTAGTCCACTTGACATATTACTACTTAAAAAAATGAATTTAATTGGAGATAATTTAATAAAGTTATATTTGCTTTGTTGTGGAATGGACAAGGACATATTTTATCAAACTTTAATTATTATTAGAAAAAATGGAACATTAAAAGACCATGATGCAATTTTTGATAGTGATATTATATTTAACTTGAGTCAGGATCATCCAATTCCATTTGTTGATAAAAATGGTGGCAATTATATACCAACTTGTCAAATACACAGTAAAGAATGCGATGATTCTAAGGACGCATGGGTAGCATATTTTAAAAAACATGCTGAAATTTTCAAAAAGCGAATTGCTGAAATAAGAGACAATAATATTTCGTTTATATCAAAGGATAACTTTCAAAAAACATTAGGTCAATATCCAATAAGTAGTGAACTATTTAATTAAAAATGAAGTTGCAATATATAAATAAATCATACTAGCAATAGTTTTTTTCTTTGGAAAATATTTTCTTTTTACAATAAAAACAAATAAATTTAATAGAAGGCAGTAGCATGAAAAAAAGAAACAGATATTTATAGTCATGATATAATATAAATGGAGATGATAGTGTGAGACCAATTGTTTTATGTATTATGGATGGTGTTGGTATTAATAAAAACAGCTATGGTAACGCTTTTTTAAAAGCACAAACACCAAATATTGACTATTTGTGGAATAATTTTCCTCATAGTAAATTGATAGCTAGTGGTGAGGATGTTGGACTTCCTAATGGTCAAATGGGCAATAGTGAAGTAGGACATATGAACATAGGCGCTGGGCGTATTGTTTATCAACCATTACAACTTATTAATCAAAAAATCAAAGACGGAAGTATTTATAATAACAAAGCTATAAATGATACAATCAATTATGTAAATAATAATCATACTAAACTACATATATGTGGCCTTATTAGTGATGGGGGAGTACATTCTCATATTAACCATTTATTAAGTTTAATTGATATTATTAAAGAAAAAAAAGTAGCAAGAGTTTATTTTCATTTGTTTTTAGATGGCAGAGACACTTTGCCTAGTGTGGCTTATAAATATATAAAAATATTAGAAGATAAAATTAAAGATTTACCTAATTATGAAATAGCAACTTTATCAGGACGTTATTATGCTATGGATAGGGATAATAGATGGGACCGAATAAAAAAAACATATGATGCTATGACACTAGGAATTGGAGATATTGGACATAGTCCTAAAGAAATAATTGATATTAACTATAAAAAAGGAATAACTGATGAATTTATAATGCCAGCTGTTTTAGATAAAAATGGTCTAGTTTCGGATTATGATGGGATGATTGTTTTTAATTTTAGACCTGATCGATTAAGAGAATTATTTAGTGCTTTCACTAATGATAAAGTAAATGGTTTTGAAAGAAAAATAATTAAAGATTTAAAATTAACAACCATGATGCATGTAAGCCCAGAAGTCACAGGTGATATAGCTTTTGAAATGCAATATTTAGAAGACACTTTAGGCGAATACATTAGTCATAATAATATTAGACAACTTAGAATTGCTGAGACAGAAAAATATGCTCACGTTACTTATTTTTTTGATGGTGGCGTCGAAAAAAAACTATCCAATTGCGACCGGATATTAATTCCTTCACCTAAGGTAGCAACTTATGATATGAAACCAGAAATGAGCGCTTATGAAATCACTGAAACATTAATTTCTAAGTTAGAAGACAATTTATATGATTTAGTCATTTTAAATTATGCTAATGGTGATATGGTAGGTCATACTGGTGATTTTAATGCGACGGTGAAAGCTGTTGAAACTGTGGATAAATGCATTGGAAAATTATATCAAAAATTAATGGAAAAAGAAGGCACTTTAGTTCTTACTGCTGATCATGGTAATTGTGAAGTGATGCTTGATAAAGATGGTAATAAAGTGACAACGCATACTACTAATTTAGTTCCTTTTATTATTACTAGAAAAGGTATTAAATTAAAAGACGGTAGATTATCTGATATTGCGCCGACTTTATTAGCGTTACTTAATTTAAATAAACCACCATTGATGACAGGAAAAATATTGATTGAAAGTGAAAATTAAATGAAAAAAAAGATTATATTAGATAAAACAAGCGTTTTATCATAATCTTGTAAGGGAGATGTGTGTATGAAAAAGAAGTTTATTCAAATTAGTATTGTTATTTGGGCTCTTTTAATAATAAACTATACGGTTAGATTTTTTGTGTACAGGTAAGAAAAATATGAAAAAGAATTTAATTTTTAAAATAACAATAATTATAGACTTTTTACTTTTGATAGCCTTATTTTTCATATATGGTCCAATTAATTATTATCGTGATTTATGGGTTACAACAGCTATGTCAACTCAAGATCATAAATATTTAGCTAACATTTTATATAGTAAAAAAACAATTAATAAGATAATGGATAACAATTATGTAGAAGAGATTACGGAAAATACTAATGCTGACGAAATTAATATAACAGATGAAGAAGTAACAACATATAGTTCCATTTATGAAAAACAAGTCCTTAGTAGGAATGCTGATGACAAATATAAAATCATCAATATTAGTGGGACAAATTCGTTAGGAACGGCTTATCAAGGATATATTGTAGCAATTTATGATCCATCTCGAGTTTCCTTAGCAACAACAGAGTATTTAGGTACTTTTGGGCAAAGATTAACAACACTAGTAGAAAATAATGATGCTATTATTGGAATAAATGCTAGTGGCTTTGACGACCCAAATGAAAGTGGAAACGGAGGATCTCCGCTAGGGGTTGTTATTAAAGATGGTCAAATTATTTGGAATAAAGATAATGGTAAAGTAATATCAGGATTTAATTATGATAATGTTTTGGTAATAACTAATGAAAGTGCAGAAGAAGCTATTGCAAGTGGGATGAAAGATGCTATGCAATTTGGACCAGCTTTGATTGTAAATGGTACTTCGGCAACTATTAGGGGTAATGGTGGGCTTGGCATTCATCCAAGAACAGTCCTTGCCCAAAGAAAAGATGGTATTGTTTTATTTATGGTTGTAGATGGAAGACAACCAGGATATAGTATTGGTATAGATATAAATGAAATGATTAGGGTTTTAGAAAATTATGGAGCATATAATGCTGTTAACATGGATGGGGGAGCTTCGTCTACATTAGTTGTTAATGGAAATCTTTATAATAAACCTTGTGCTAGATCAGAATATGGTGATCGTTATTTACCTAATGCTTGGATTTTGAAATAATAGATAAGTTATGTTGATAAAAGAAGTTAATATTAAATGTTATTAACTTTTTTTTATTACAATAATGTCTATTCCTTGTAAAGACTGTTAAATTATATTATAATTAAATAAGGTGATTTAGATGTGGAAAATAGGGAATGTAGAAATAAAAAATCAAGTCGTTCTAGCGCCTATGGCTGGTATTTGTAATAGTGCATATAGAACGATTATTAAAGAAATGGGAGCTGGATTAATATATGCGGAAATGGTCAGTGATAAAGCAATTATGTATGGGAGTAAGAAAACTGTTGATATGCTTTATATGACCGAAAAAGAAAGACCACTTACGCAGCAGATATTTGGTAGTGATGTTAATTCTTTTGTCCAAGCAGCTAAGTTTATTTATGAAACAATGAAACCAGATATCATTGATATCAATATGGGATGTCCTGTTCCTAAGGTGGCTTTAAGATCACAAGCTGGTAGCGCACTACTTAAAGATCCCAAAAAGGTATATGATATTGTTTCAAGTGTTGTTAAAACAGTTCCTATTCCGGTGGCCGTAAAAATAAGAAGTGGTTGGGATAGTAATAACATTAATGCTGTTACAATTGCTAAAACATGCGAAAAAGCGGGTGCTAAAGCAATTGCTGTTCATCCTAGAACTCGCAGTCAAGGCTATAGTGGAAAAGCAGATTATCAGATAATTAAAGCAGTAAAACAAAGTGTTTCAATACCGGTAATCGGAAACGGTGATATTCAGTCTTGTTATGATGCTAAAAAAATGCTTGATGAAACGGGC
>JAQUUG010000008.1:0-689 GCA_028693965.1 Bacilli bacterium | reverse complement strand
ATGATTGGCAGAGGTGTTTTAGGAAATCCTTGGCTCATTAAAGAAACAGTTGATTATTTAGAAACGAGTAAGGAGCCAGTAAAAATAACACTTCATGAAAAAATAACTATGATTAAAAAGCATTTAAAATTACTAGCTGAATTAAAAAATGAGAAAATGGCATTATTAGAAATTAGAAGTCATATTGCTTGGTACTTAAAAGGCGTTAAAGGTGCTAATGAAATAAAAAAAAGTATTTTTAAAATAACGGATATGGATCAAATATTAACCATTTTAGATAGTTTTGAGGAAAAATATAATGAAGAAAATATATAAAAATAGAATATATGCTTATATTGTTGATTTAATATTAATTAGTTTGATAATGATTTTAATTAATAAAATACCTTTTAGTAATAATAATGCTCTTTATCAATCTTTAAATGATATCAATGATGGTATAATTAATAACAAAATATCCTTTAGAAAATACTTATCTGATTATGGCCATATAATTTATCAAATAGATAGTAATAACATTATCAATAATTTAATTAATTTAATAATAATGATTGTTTATTTCATAATTATTCCTTTTTGTAATGGAGGTAGGACGTTAGGACTACATTTATTTAATCTCAAAATAGAACGTAATAATTATAAAAAGATAACTGTTTTAGATTTATTTATCAGATGTCTAATTGTTAATG
>JAQUUG010000007.1:24316-25874 GCA_028693965.1 Bacilli bacterium | reverse complement strand
CAACAGCAATACTTAGTGGTATAAATAATGAATAATCAACTTTTTTCCTATTAATAAGAGTTTTACCTGTTATCATTTGAAATGATGTCATTAAACCATCACTAAGTTCTAAAACAAAATAGATGATAAGTAGCAAAGATACAAAAAACCAGAAAGCCATTGATGTTACATTAAGTGGTGGTAATGCAAAATAGAAATAAATAAATCCTACTAATAAAGTAATTACAATATTTTTAATTTTAATTTTCATAGATTAAATTCCCCTCTTTCATATTTTTCTATGTTTTTTAACTAAATAATCTCAAAATATCATTATAAGTAATAACAACCATTAATATCATTAATAATATAAAACCAATACTATGAATAATATTTTCTACTTTTGTATCAATTGGTTTACCTTTTATTTTTTCAATAATTAAAAATAATAAACGCCCCCCATCAAATGCTGGTATCGGCAGCAAGTTCATAAAGCCAACATTAGTACTTATATAAGCCATTAGAAAGACAATACTAGTAAATCCAGCTTTAGCTGTTTCCCCAACAACCGTATAAATACCAACCGGACCTGCTATCGCATTTAAACTAAGTTTTCCCGTTATTAAAGCCCCAATAACAATAATTAGTTGTTCAATAAAACTAGCAGTTTTTAAAAAGCCATATTTTAAAGCATTAATAAAGCCATATGAAACCGTTCCATCTAAACTAAAACCATATCGATAACTAGTTTCACCATCAACCGTTTCCTCAACTGGCGTTATCTCATATGAATAAGTGCCACTATCGTTTTTGACTTCCATAGTGATAGTTTCACCACTATTAAACTCTAATTCTAGTAATAAGCGATCAACCGTTGATACTTTTTGACCGTTTATTTTTGTAATTAAATCACCTGTTTTAATACCTGTTTCAGCAATCGGGTATCCTTCTTCGACTGAAGCAATATAAGGTTTAAGCGGTGTCGTACCATTAAATAAAGCAATAAAAAATAAAATAATAATTGATAAAATAAAATTAAATGTAATACCAGCTATAACAATTAAAACCCTTTGATACCATTTTTTAGCTTGGAACTGTTTATCAGAAGGAATATTCTTATCTTCTTCAACTTGTTCTCCCGCCATTTGTACATAACCCCCGATAGGAAGTAATCTAATTGCATAAAGAGTTTCATCATTTTTTCTTTTAAAGCTCCATAATTTAGGACCCATTCCTATAGAAAACTCATATACATAAACACCTGCTTTTTTAGCAAATATAAAATGGCCAAATTCATGAATTAAAATGGTAATACCTAAAATTAAGAATAAGTAAATAAATGTCATAATTCCTCCTTATTATATAATATTTATAAAAAACATAAAACCTAATAAAGCAAAAATAATACTATCTAACCGATCTAAAATACCACCATGACCTGGCATAATATTAGAAAAATCTTTACATCCGTAGCACCTTTTAATAGCTGAGAATACTAAATCACCAAATTGCCCTAAAACAGATAAAGAAATAGAAACAATAATAATACTATTATAACTAATACCAGGATCAACAATAT
>JAQUUG010000007.1:0-24306 GCA_028693965.1 Bacilli bacterium | reverse complement strand
AAAAAGGACTCCTGTTATTGTTCCCGCCAATAAACCGCCAATAAAACCTTCCCACGTTTTTTTAGGCGATATTGTAGGTAACAATTTGTTTTGACCTATAAAATAACCTGTAAAAAAGGCAAATGTATCAGTTGTCGTTGTTATTAAAATAAGGTAAAACAATAAAGTTATATCAATATTGCGAATAATCATAAGCAAATTAAATGATGTTCCTAGAAAGAAGACCATTCCACACCAGAAAAAAGCATCATCAATACTATATATATCTTTGTTATGATAAATAATAGTAGGTAAAAGGGTTGTTAATAAAAGTGCCGCTACATAACTATAATCTAGTGACAAAATAATATTCTTACTATAAATATTATTCAAAACTAGAAAAGAAATAAGTGCAAATAAAAGTATTCTAATTAAAATAGGTACTTTTTTATAACTATCTTTCATTTTGATGATTTCATGTAAACTCATCAAAGAAAGAAGATAAACAGCAAATATATATAATTTGCCTCCAAGAAAAATAACTGGTACAACAATTAAAATAGCTACAATTGCACTTATAATTCGTTTTGTCATTTTACCCCTCCAAAACGGCGTTCTCTTCTGTTAAAAACTAGTAAAGCATCATCAAAAGCTTTGTTATTAAAATCAGGAAAATGAATTTCTGGAAAATATAATTCAGCATAAGACAGTTGCCATAACATAAAGTTACTAACTCTCTTTTCACCACTTGTTCTAATTAAAAAATCAATTGGTGGTAAATCTTGATACAAATATTTATTTATTAATTTTTCATTAATATTCTTTTCTTCAATCAAGCCACTCTTTGTATCTTTTACAATCTTTAAAACAACATCTGTTATTTCTGCTTGACCACCATAATTAAGACAAATATTAATAGTACCACCAGTGTTATTTTTAGTTAATTCAGTTATCTCCTGCATTGTTTTAATAACATCAGCGCGAAGTGGATAATCTCTTCCCGAAAAGACAACTTTAATATTTTCTTTGTTATATTTTTTAGCGTCTTTTTTAAAACGAGTTGTAAATAAATTCATTAGATAATCTACTTCTTCATCACTTCTTTTAAAATTTTCTGTTGAAAAAGCATAAACGCTTAACACTTTAACGCCTTGTTTTATTATATATCTAGCTAACTTCTCAAGATTTTCTGAACCAGCTTTATGACCCATGCTACGCGATAATCCTCTTGAAGTAGCCCATCTCCCATTGCCATCCATGATAATAGCTACATGAGTTGGTATTTTTAATTGCTCAGTCATTTTATACCTCTTCTCTATATATATTATAATATAAGAAAAGAGCGATTACAAGAAAAACTTTATTTTGTTAATGTCAATGGCTAGATAAAGTTGAAGTTTTTTATCAAAAAAGGTATAATTGTGTTAGGTGATTGAAATGATAAAGACAATTAAAATATGTTTAATATGTATCTGCTGTTTTTCTTTATTTTGTTGTAGTAATAATACGATTGATTTAGGAGCAAAATCTGAATACGAAACAACTGATAATTTAATAAGTATGAGTATTAAAGAAGGAACTTTAACCAATATAGGTGTAACTGTTATTTTAGTTAATAATACTGATAATGATTATATATATGGAGATCCTTATTTAATAGAATGTAAAAGAAACAATACTTGGTATGAAATTAATCCTATAAGCGAAATGGTTTTTAATATGATAGGTTATAGCCTAAAAGCAAATAAGGCAGTAGAGGTTGATATCAACTGGAAAAGCGCTTATGGACCATTACCTAGTGGTACATATAGAATTATCAAAAGCGTCTATTTAATGAATAATCAAACTGATGATGAAATAAATAACGAAAAGCTATATATAAGCTCTGAATTCACAATAAATTAAAAGTTCATAAAAAAATTCTTTATATAATTATAAAGAATCAATATTAATATGAACTTTTTTCATACCATTAATATATGTTGCTGCTTGGACAACTGTGTTAATAGCAGAAATAACGCTGCCACCTTTACCAATGATATTACTCATATCAGTAGCATCAACAATTACTTCGACCATAATATTTTCATCATTATCAAACATTTTTACAGATACCATATCAGGATTGTTAACAATACTTTTAACTAGCATTTCTACTAGACCAGCAACATCCATCATTAATTACTCTTTTCTGTTTGTTTTTGATTATGAAATTTTTCTAAAACACCAGTTTGTCTTAATAATGATCTAACGGTATCAGTTGGAACAGCACCATTTTTTAGCCATTTAAGAGCAACTTCTTCGTTAACACTTACAATCGCTGGATCTTTAGTAACATCATATGTTCCAACATTTTCGATAAATTTACCATCTCTTGGACTTCTTGAGTCAGCTGCTACGATACGGTAAAATGGGCTTTTTTTAGCTCCCATTCTTTTTAGTCTTAATTTAACTGCCATATTATCCCTCCATTCACTTTAATAATTCTATCACATATTAAAAGAAGTGTCAACCTTTTTTTGTTGACACTTAATTATATGAAATTTTCATCAATTTTTTCATCTATTTCTTTTAAATCTTTTTCTGTTACGTCATCTTCAATTTCTTCCCAAGGTTCTTCTTCTTCCTCGATAGAAATCTTCATTTTAGTTTCGCCAACAATTTCCACACCTAGTTCTTTTTCAATATCAAAGTTAATTACACCATTTTCCACATTTACTTTAATGCAATTTGGTTGTTTTAGGGTTCTAACTATTATATCAGTATCGCCTGATAAATCACTGTTTTCTTTGATTTTAACATTAAATAAATCGTTATAATCAATTTTTTTATTAACAACCGTTGTTTTACTATCACTATCGTATGAATACCATATATTTACATCGTAACTACCGTCTACCCCTATTTTATCCCCGCTCTTATAACCTTTAAATTTATGATTAATCACCCAGCACCCAAGCACCGTTGTTGGAATATCATCGGTTTCTAAAGTATAACTGTTTTTAAAATATTTTTTACCTTTACCCACAACAGCTTTGGTAACAATTTCTTTAAATGATGCCACTATATCACCCCTCACTTTAATGTATGCAAGATGATGATAAAAGTACACAAAAAGTAGTATTATTCTACTACTTTACCATTCATACTCCATGTTTTAACACTAGTAATTTTAACATTAACAATTTGTCCAATATACTTATTATATGCTTCAATATTAACAAGTTTCATTGTATCAGTGTAACCAAACAAAAATTTATCATTTTTGTCACTTACGCCTTCTATTAAAACAGGAACTATTTTGTCTAAATATTTTTGATTAGCTTCATTAGAATATCTATTAATTAAATCATTCAATTTATATAAACGATTGTTTTTTTCTTCTATACTTATATTATCTGTCATTTTAAAAGCAGGAGTTCCAACACGTGGTGAAAAGATAAAAGTAAAAGCCCCATCAAATTGACATTCATTTACTACTTCTAATGTTTCATTAAAATCTGCCTCAGTTTCACCAGGAAAACCAACAATAATGTCAGTTGTAATGGCAGCATTAGGAACTAATTCTTTAATTTTTTTATATAATTTAATATAATGTTCCTTAGTATAACGTCGTCCCATTAATTTTAATATTTTATCTGAACCAGATTGCACAGGAAGATGAATATAAGGCATAATATTATTGTACTGGCTTATTACTTCAATCATTTTATCGGTAAAATCCCAAGGATGACTTGTTACAAAACGAATTCTATCTATTCCTGTTTTAGCCACGTCTTCTAGCAAGTTTTCCATTTTATAATCTACTGCTAAATCTTTACCATATGCATTAACATTTTGACCTAGTAAAGTTACTTCTTTATAGCCATCTTGAAGGAGTTTCTTAACTTCATCAATAATAAACTCAGGAGTTCGACTTCTTTGTTTACCTCTTGTATAGGGAACGATACAATAAGTACAAAATTTATCACAGCCGTACATAATATTAACCCAGGCTTTATATTTATTGTCTCTTTTAACAGGAATGTTTTCTAAAACATCACCTTCAATACTAAGTACTTCTATTTCCAATTCTTTTTTAGCTAAAGAAGTATTTAAAATATTAGGTAAATTATGAATGTTATGAGTCCCAAAAACAATGTCTAAAAAACGATATTTTTCCATTATTTCTTTAACGACTGATTCCTCTTGTGCCATACAACCACAAACACCAGCAATAACATGTGGTCTTGTTTCTTTTAAATGTTTTATTCTACCAACCATGCCAAAAACTTTATTATGGGCGTTTTCTCTTATTGCGCACGTATTTAATAATATTAAATCAGCTTTATCCATATCATATGTCTCTTGATAGCTCATATCTTCTAAGATAGCTTTAATATTTTCACTATCATGCTCATTCATTTGACAACCATAAGTCTTAATGAAATATAATTTATTTTTACCAAGTTCTTTTAGTTCTTCACTTACTTTATATTCATCAGTTTTAATTTGCACACTATTTTTTGTTCTTTTTTGTGCTTCTTTTAAATTTGGTATTATCATTTTATCACTTCTTTTCCACTTATAGATGATAACATAAAAATGATATTAAAGCAATTATATGATTATTAAAATTATTATTTTAACACAAAATTTTTTGTTTTAGGTTTCTCCATTAATTGCAATTCTATTAAAGCATATTTTTCTGCATTTATTTTAGGTAGTAGCTTTGTTAAATACCTTTTAATAGTAACTTTGTGTATATGATATTTAATTGCAATATCATTTATTGACATATTATCATTCAAAATATGATCAGCAAAATATAAAATTCTATCATTTAAAGCCATATTGTATATTGAATCTAATAATTGTCTAGTCTGGTTATCAGAAGCGTAATAAAAATAATCCCTGTGTTTGTTGGTTTGTGGTTGTTTTTTAGCACGCGCTGTTTTATAACCAATTGTCCCATCAATAATCATACCATTTTCTTGCAAAGCTTTTTTAATTTTGATTCGTGCCCTTTTGTCAATAACTGATATATAACTTGTTGTTTTATTAATAACTTGAGCAATTTGTTTATGTGTTAATGGTTTACCATGAAATCCATATGATAATTCAATAACAGTTCTCTCAATATCTGTTAACGATTTTATAGCATCCCGTATTTCTTCATACGTTTCATTTGCTTCAACTAAATTTTCAGTACTTTTATCATCACGTAATATATCAAAATAGTTTAATTTTTTATCATCATTATCTGTCGTTAAACTTTCTTCTATACTAATAATTAAATTGTCATCTTTTTTTCTGTTTAGATACATCAAAACTTCATGAATGATGCATCTACTCGCATAAGTTGAAAAAGCTGCTCCCTTATTTAAATCAAAAGTATCAACTGCTTTAATTAATCCAATTGTTCCTATACTAACCAAATCTTCCAACTCACTATTTAATCTATAAAATTTCTTAGTAACTATATGTAGTACTAATTTTAAATTATGAATTTTAAGCTTTTCTTTAGCTTCTAAATCACCAGCTTGTGCCCTTTTAAAATACATTATTGTTTCCTCATTTGTCAGTGAATCTGGTAACTTAATATCTTTATAGATCATTTTGATGCCTCCTTAATAAACAAATCATAAATATACTACATTATATTTATGATTTTATAAATAAGACTAAATTCAAACTTCTAATTTAATTAAACTTCTTGAATAACAACTAAAATCATTGGTTTACATTCCGTTTTTTCATATAAATATTTACCTAATTTATCTCTAACGCCGTTTTTAACTTTATTAAATTCAATATAATTAGGTTTAGTATTCTCTTTTAAGACTTCACTTACTAAGTTTTGTGCTTCTTTAATTAAATCAGCATTATCTTTAACAAAGATAAAACCTCTTGTTAATATTTCTGGCCCAGCCAGAATTTTTTTAGTTATTCTATCAATTGTTACTGTTACAATAACAATTCCATTATCACTTAGTAATTCACGATCTTTTAAGACAATTTCTCCAACATCACCAATATTTTTACCATCAACTAAAACTTCATCAATTTTAATTTTCTCACCATTGTCTATTAATTTACCATTTTCAAAAGTAATGGTTTGACCATTTAATCTTAATAAAGTGTTTTCTTCTTTGATTCCTGCCGCTTTAGCAAGATTAGCATTAGCTACTTGGTGACGATATTCTCCAATAACTGGAAAATAGTATTTAGGATTCATTAAATCAATCATCAACATTAAATCTTCAGATGAGGCATGATGTTCTAAATATTTTTTAGTAGGAATAATAACTAGATTAGCATCTTTTTTAGCAATGCTATCAAATATTCTTGTCGCACTTTTTTCCATACCCTCATATACTGGTGCAGCAAAGACAATCGTATCATTTTCATTAATTTTAACTATTTTATCATAGCCTCTAACAATACGATTAATATTAGAATATGGTTTTTCTCTTTCATCAGATACTAAAATAACTACATTTTCATCATTAACATGTCTAATATTAGAAAAACGTGTTTTATCAAATGATAAATATCCCATTTCTATTGCCCTATTAACGATTTCATCTAATCTTTTACCAAATATTACTACTCTACGATTAGTATTCATTATTTCATTAAATAATTCTTGAATACGATATAATTCCGCATGGAAGATATTAAACAAAATTCTACCTTCATTTTTTACTAATGTTTCTCTAATTATTTTAGAGATACGATGGTTTGGTGAAGTAAATCCTTTTTTATCAGCATATAGTGATTCACTCATTAAGCATAGTACACCTTGCTTACCTACATAAGCAAGTTTACCAATATCAGTTTTATATGCGCCTGTCATCATAGGATCAAAAACAAAGTTTCCTGTATAGAAAATAGCACCATCTACTGTATATAATACATAACCAACACTATCTGGTACTGAGTGCGTTAAAGTAATTGGAAAAATACTGTTTTTTCCAAAATTAATTTTACGATGTGGTTCAATTTCTATTAAGTTATCCGCTTTTATATTTTCTTCTAATAATTCTTTTTTGATAATTTCTAATGTAAATTTAGTAGCGTATATTTTAAGATCAGGAACTTCCGTTAATAAATCTGGTATTGCTCCCATGTGTTCATCATGTCCGTGTGTTATAAAGATACCTTTGATTTTTTCTTTATTTTCTTTAATGTATTCATAACTTGGAATAATATAATCTATTCCTAGCATCTTTTCATCAGCATATTTTAAACCAGCATCAAAGATGAAAATATCTTTATCTACTTCAACAACATACATGTTTTTCCCGTTTTCGTTTAGTCCACCTAAACTAAATATTTTTATTTTACTCATAAATCTCCTTTCTTTCAATTAAAAAAGCCTAATTAATTATAACAGAAAATAATCAATTAGTCTAGTTTTTTATTCAATTGTTAGAATAGAGCGAAACGACACGCCACTGTAGGCAGGGGCCGTTGGTATTGTTAAACGCAAACAGACCAGCATGAGAACCGCTAGCATAGATGCCACCACGAATGACCCAAGGGTAAGATGAATGATATTAGTAAATTAGTCGGTTATGCCAAAAACACTGTATCACAATATGAAACTGAAACTTTAAATTCTGATTTTTATACTATAGAAAAAATAGCCAATAGTTGTGGCTATAAAACATATTTTGAAAATAGCGAAGAAAAATTTGAAATTATAGATTTAAATAGAAAAGATGCATAATAAAACAGATAGATAATTTTCTACCTGTTTTTCATACTAACCTATTAATAATATTGATAAAGTAATCTATTTCTTCTTTGTTATTATAGAAATATAAACTAATACGGCATGTATTATCAGTTCCAATCTCACTATTTAATATTTTAGCGCAATGACTACCCGTTCTCACACATATATCATAATTATTTAAATAATCAGCTAAAGATGCAGCCTCTAACTTCTGATGATTAATAGTTATTATTCCTGAATCACTATTCTCATTATAAATAATAATATCATCATTTTTCTTTAATTCATTAACTAAATAATCACGTAACTCTTTTTCATGTTTTTGAATATTATCTAAACCTATGGCTAGTAAATACTCAATTACTTTAGAAAAAGCAATTACTCCAGCAATATTAGGTGTCCCCGCTTCAAAACAATATGGAACCTTTTGATATGTAGCTTCGCCATCATAAGTAAATGATTCATTCATGCCACCGCCAAATATAATTGGTTTCATTTTTTCTAATAAATGATATTTGCCGTAAATAATGCCAACTCCCGTTGGTCCACACATTTTATGAGCCGAAAAAGCTAGAAAATCAACATCTAAATCTTTAACATCAACCTTCATATGTGGTACACTTTGTGCCCCATCTGCTACTACTAAAATATCATTTTGGTGCGCTAGAGCAGTAATTTCTTTAATTGGTCTAATATCACCTATAACATTAGTAATATGAGCTAGACTAATAACTTTAGTTTTGCTAGTAATAATTTTTTTAACATTATCTATTTGTACATAATGATTATTATCTAAATCTATATACTTTATTTTAATGCCAATCACTTTTTCAAGTTCAAACCACGGTAAAATATTAGAAGCGTGCTCACTTTTAGTTAAAAGAACTTCATCACCTTTTTTTAAATAATACTTAAAAAAACCAAAAATAATTTTATTTAAAGAGTCTGTTGCCCCGCTTGTAAATATTATTTCTTTCTCCTTATCAGCATTAATAAGCTCTTTTACCATACATCTAGTATACTCATACTTAGAATCAACAATAATACTATTATTATAACTTCCTCTATGCGAATTAGCTGTATATTTATTATAATAATCATTAATATCATTCATAATAATACTAGGTTTTAAAGTAGTCGCACCATTATCAAAATAAATAATATTTTCTTTTAACATTTCAAAATCTTGACGATTCATTATCTCACTCCAATCACTATTATTCTATTCACTTTATTTATAAAACAATATAATAACAAACTATTTTGTATAATTAATCTTTTATTTGTTCAAAATATTAATGAATATTCGCAGTATTCATGTAAAAGAGTTTATCTCTTTTTTATTATTTGTTATAATAGTTATGGGTGATAGAAATGGATTGTATATTTTGTAAAATTATTAATAATGAGATTCCTTCATATACAATATATGAAGATGAAATAGTTAAAGTTTTTTTAGACGTTAACCCTAATTGTAATGGTCATACTTTAATTATTCCAAAAAAGCACTATCTTGATTTAGATGACATTGATCAAGCTACTCTCAATCACATTATGAAAATAGCTAAAAAAATTAAAAAGGTTTTAGAGGAAAAACTAAACTGTGATGGTATAACTTTGATCCAAAATAATGGCTGCATTCAAGAAGTAAAACATTATCATTTACACTTAAAACCTCACTATAATAATAGTCAAAAATTAGAAAACGTTCAAGATGTGTATAAAAAAATAAAAGGAGCTAGTTTAAACTAGCTCCTTTTATAAATAATTTTTGTTTAACTTTTTGGGGGGTATTTTGAGAAGCAAACACTTCTAACTCGTCATATGGAATCGATATTACATTCTTGCCACATACACCATATAGATCATAATTAAATACTATTTCCATAATCTTTGATAATTCTTCTGGATTTTGAAAGAAGTAATCAAATGTATGTTCTATATCCCTTTTTTCAATCATATTCACATATTTTTTTAGTGACGTTGCATCAACACTAATTAGATATTTAGCAATTTTATAATAAGTTTTAATAATATAAAAAATAATATTTTTACTATCTAAATAATTAGAAGATGTCAACGATATAGCAATATCATAACAAACTTCATCATCTTCATCCTTATGATTCTGATAATAGGTTAAAAAGCCATCATATGAATTATTTAAGCCAATGCTTCGATAATAAATATCATCTAGTTTAGTAGATTTAAATTGTTTCAAAATAGCGTATTCATCAAGTTTTTTCATATCATAAAGCAAAGAAAACAAAGCAACGTCTGATAGTTCAAATCTTATAAATCCTGCACTTACAATTGATATTAAAATATTTTCACATTCTACAGAAATATCACTTTCACTCTCTTCATCATCCGTACTAGGTTGTGATATTTCATCTGAATATTGTTTTTCTTCGTAATCTGACTCTAAATCATCATCTTTTTGATTAACAAATGAAAAAATATCTAAAACATTATGCATTTCAAGTACTTGATAATATTTTTCTTTATCATCAAAAATTAGTTGTTCAAGTTCTGCAAAATCTCGAGCCTTCTTTATAACCTCTAAAACAACCAAATCATCATTATCAAGTTCGTCTTCGTTAAGATCACAGTATATAAAATATCCTATAATTATATTTTCTAACAAAAGGCGGTAAATATGAGGTAATTTATCTTTCAAGTGGTAGAAAATCCAATTTAAGCTGTAATCTTGTTTGTCAAGCTTTTGAAAGATATCTATAACGTTTGAAATATCTTTCTTTTTTGGTTCATTTTCAATATATTCATATAAATATTCTATTTTTTTTAGATAGCTTTCTTCAATCAATCTATTAATATTAGGCATTTCCATTTTGACATTTTGATAAGGGGAATACCTTTCCGTAACACGCTTATTTATATGTTCCATGTAAAAACGAGACCATTTTTTGAAAGAAACCTCTTCTTCCTCAATCATATGATTTTCCCGGTAATCAAAAACAACATTTATTACAGCTGCTAAAAAATCAACATCTGATAAAAGCATTTCTAAAACTTCTACAGGAGAATGATTTTCTATTAGATCAATATTATCTAAAACAAGATCATATTCATCTCCGCTAACTAGATTATTAACTATCATATATTTTTGTTTGACATAAAATTCTAAAATTACTTGTTTTAAAAAACTTTCAATAGCTGGTGACCCATCAACAATTACTTCTGATATAAAGAATGCAAGCTCATCACTAGCATCATGATCATTTTTTTCCATATATTTATAATAGTTTAAAAAGCCTTCAAGAGTAAGTGATAATCCTATCATTTTATAATAATTAACTTTATTTTGATAAATATAACTAAAGTCTAGTTTTTTATCACAATTAGCAAAAAGATAGTAACTTTTTAAAATTGATAAGCTTCCATCATTAGTTATTAAAGAAATTATTTGTTTTAAATAAACATCATTTTCTGACATTAAATCTTCATTATAACCATCATCTTCTTGATATAATACACTAACATCATCTAAACTGTCTAAGATAGAAATATCACTATCAACACTACCTAAAATCAAATTTTCAAATTGTTCTAAACTAGTAATCTCACCTAATTTTTCATATAAAATTATATCTTCTTCAGATATTTCTGATTCATTAGTTTTATTATTACTACTTAAAATAGTAAATACTCTAACAAAGAAACTATCAATAAGTAGTTTATATTTACTATAATCACTTTCTTTTAATTTATATAAAGTCCATTTAATATATGGTAATTTTTTAATAATTTCATTACCACTATATTTAGAAATTACAAAATCTATTTCATCAAAATAATGTGTGAGGACATATAGTTCTAAATCAATTAATTCCATCATCCTACCCCCTGTAATTAATTATTTTAAAGCTTCTTTTCTTGATAAATTAAGTCTACCACGTTTATCATAACCTAAAGATTTAACAATAATTTCATCGCCAACTTTAACAATATCACTTGGTTTTTCAACCCTTTCCTTATCTAAATGAGAAACGTGAACTAATCCTTCGGTACCAGGCCATAATTCTACAAAACAACCAAAATCTTCAACTTTTACAACTCTACCCGTATATATTTTACCATCTTCAACTTCTCTGACAATGTTCTTAATCATTTCTGCTGTTTTTTCAATTATTTCTTTATCACTATGATAAATAATAACTCGTCCATCATCTTCTAAATCAACTTTTACAGCATTAACATCAGTTACAGCATTAACATTGCTTGCCTCTAAGATAATTTTAGTAATCATTTCGCCACCTTTACCAATAACTTCTTTAATACGGTTAGGATTAATCATAAAAGTCATTGTTTTTGGAGCATATTTGCTTACTTCTTTTCTCGGTTCGCTGATTTGATTATGCATTACTTCTAAAATTTGATATCTGGCTTCTTTAGCTTGATTTAAAGCCTGTTTTAAAATATCTTTATTTATCCCTTTTATTTTGATATCCATTTGAAGAGCACATATACCATTTTTAGTACCAGCTACTTTAAAATCCATATCTCCTAGATGATCTTCCATACCTTGAATATCAGTTAGGATAGTGTAATCTTCACCTTCGGTAATTAATCCCATTGCAATACCAGCAACAGGGGCTTTAATAGGAACTCCAGCCGCCATTAATGCCATGCATCCAGCACATATACTAGCTTGACTAGATGAGCCATTACTTTCTAAGATTTCGGAAACTACTCTAATCGTATAAGGAAAATCTTCTTCACTTGGTATTACTTGTGATAAAGCTCTTTCTCCTAAAGCACCATGACCAATCTCTCTTCGACCAGGTGCGCCATAACGTCCTGTTTCCCCAACACTAAATTGTGGGAAATTGTAGTGAAGCATAAATCTTTTAGTATCTTCTATCCCAAGACCATCTAATATTTGATGTTCTCCTAAAGCTCCTAATGTAACAACTGATAAAGATTGTGTTTGTCCTCTTGTAAATAAAGCTGAGCCATGAGTTCTTGGAAGCAAATCAATATCTGTTGATAATGGTCTAATTTCAGTCATATTTCTGCCATCAGCTCTAGTATGTTCTTTAACAACTATTTGTCTAAATATTTCATATTCAATTTCTTCAATCACTAATTTAACTTTAGTAATTAATTCTTTTAATTCTTGTTCTTTTAAATCACTATTTTCAATTTCATACTGACTAACAATTTCTTTTTTTATAGCTTCAATAGCATCATATTTTTCTAGTTTGTCAGCAATGCGCATTGCTTCATTTAAACTTCTAGCACACATATTTCGAATAGTTTCTTTTAATGCCGCTTCTATTTCTAGTTTTTCATAGGCCATCTTTTCTTCACCAATTTCAGCAATAATTTGGTTTTGAAAAGTGATTAATTCTTTAATAGCTTCATGACCAAACATTAAAGCTTCAAGCATGTCTTCTTCACTAACTTCTTTAGCTCCTGCTTCTACCATGTTAATAGCTTCCATTGTTCCAGCCACAACTAAATCAATATCAGAATTATCATTTTCTAAAGCTGTTGGGTTAATAATTAATTTACCATCAACTCTACCAACTTTTACACCAGCTACGGGTCCATTAAATGGAATTTTACTAATAGCTGTTGCTAGTGAAGATCCAAAAAGAGCCATCATTTCCGGTGTATTATCTTGATCTACTGATAAAATAGTATTAACAATTTGGACTTCGTTTTTGAAATCACTTGGAAATAGTGGTCTCATTGGACGATCAATCATTCTTGCACTTAAAGTAGCGTTTTCACTAGGTCTACCTTCTCTTTTAATAAAACCACCTGGTATTTTACCAACAGAGTATAGTTTCTCTTGATATAAAATCATTAATGGGAAAAAATCAGATAAAATATTAGCTGTTTTAGAAACTACTGAAGTTGTTAAAACAACAGTATCACCATATCTAATTAAGGCTGACCCAGTGGCTTGTTTTGCTAGTTCGCCTATTTCCACAGTAATTTTGCGTCCTCTAAAGTCTAATTCGTATGTTTTTTTCATATAATACCTCTTTCTTAAATTACATATATTTTTTCAAAATAAAGACACCCAAAAAGAGTGCCTACTTATTAATTATTTTCTTAATCCTAATTTACTTACTATTGCACGATATCTTGTAACATCATTTTTTACTAAGTAATTTAGTAAACTACGTCTTTGTCCTACTTTTTTAAGTAGTCCACGTCTAGAATGAAAATCATGACTATGTTCTTTTAAATGATTAGTTAAAGTATTAATTTCTTCTGTTAAGATAGCAATTTGTACTTCAGCTGATCCCGTATCTTTTTCATTTCTAGCGTATTTTTTAACAATAGCTTCTTTGGTTTCTTTTGTTAAAGCCATATTAATTCTCCTCTCTGTATAATTCTCTTAAACCTAGATAAAAGTTGGAGACTCTTTAATCCAAGAATAAGTACAATAA
Source organism: Bacilli bacterium (assembly GCA_028693965.1). Classification (GTDB taxonomy): domain Bacteria; phylum Bacillota_I; class Bacilli_A; order RF39; family UBA660; genus JAQUUG01. The sequence continues at coordinate 10,176 of JAQUUG010000007.1, read as the reverse complement.
TAATATACACTAATTTTATAAAATATGCAACTGTTTTAATTAATTTATTACTTTGGTTTATTCAATTGTTAAGACTTGGCGGAAAGAGACACTACTAGCAGCATAACCATAATTATTGAGAAATGCAAACGCACCTGCAACAACCCCACTAGCATAATTGCCGCTTCGTATGACCCAAGGAGGTGAAGGATAAGACATATGAGCATAATCACTATACCAACTACTTACATATCTAGTATTACCATCAGTATTAATTGTACTTTTACCAAAATTAGCTAGTTCTTTAGTTGCATCTCCTATTTATCTAATTTGATTATACAAAAAAATAGTGCTTTATGTCAAGCACTACTCATTTGTATTTACATTCTTTTTACCTATACCATTAGTTAATAATATAACAATTACTGAAAAACCAATCATTATCAATATATTAATAACAAATGGTAAAAGACTACCAAAATCAAATGTTACTATATCTTTAATAAGTTCATTATTATTAATAAAATAATAAGATGGTAAAACGTGGGCTATCTTTAAAACCATATCAGGTAAATAAGCTGCTGGAACAAAAGCGCCACACAAAAAGCTAGAACCAAGAGCAATAACATTAATTATTCCACCAACAGCATTTTTATCTAATTTTAACTTACCAAGTAATAAGGCTAAAGTTAAAGCAAAAAAGACAAAAAAGAAAGAATTAATCATATATAATAAACCACTTATAGAAAACATGACTGAACCAAGCATAATAAAGCTAAGTAACACATAGAAAAACCATAACAATAAAGCAAAAGCACCATTAGATAAAAGTAAATAACTATTATATTTAGTTTTGTTTAAACTGCTAATCTCTGTTCGATAACAAATCATCTTTTTATTAAAACTAAACATGACAATACTTATAGCATAAATCAAACCAGCTAAAATACTATAATTAGTAAAGTTGTAATAATAAGTAACTTTAGCAAGCGTTGTCGTATCTGTCTCATTAATTAAACTTACATCAACCTTATTACTTAAAACGCTTTCCGTGTTACTAATAATATCCTCTTTATCATATCCTAACCTTAAATAAGTATTAGCAACCGTTAAATAACGATTTAAAATAATTTCCCCAAAGCTAGCATAATAATCACCACTACCTTTAACCGTAATACTAGGATTATCATCATTCATAAAAGCAGTTTCAAAATCACTTGGAATGTAAATAACATAATTAACTTCCCTGTAAAACAAAGCGTCATCTACATTATCTAACTTAACTGTATCTATAATATTGGTATTTTCTTCTAAATAATTTACTAAACTACGAGTTAAAGCACTATCATCATTGTTAACAATTAAAACATCTGGTTTACTAGCTACAAAATTGATATTATCATCGCTAGTACTAATAGTTATACTGCCAAAAACAATTAATAAAACTGTATAAAGAATAATTGGCCATTTACGTTTGTTAATTATTTTTAAATAAGTTTTAAATACTATCATACTTTTGCCTCCTTAAACTAGTTATTGAAAGGAGAATTAACAATAATGAAAAAATTAAAAGGCTCATAATATCAAACCAATATTTGTTGAAATTATCATAACAATATAGTGAATATAAGCCATCAGTAATCATGCTAGCCGGATTAAAAAGATTAACAATGGGAATATATTTATCAATAATATACTTTAAACTAGATATCATCATACCTGATAAAAAGCATCCTAGCATAGTAACTGAAATAATAATGCCCGTTTTTGTATCCTCATTTACTTTAAAAAGAGAAGAAACGGCAATACCGAAAGACAGTCCAGCTAATGATCCAACTAGACCAAGAAGGAAAACAAGAAAAACATTACTGCCATAGTTTATATTAAGTATCACTGACGTATAAAACATCAGTAAACTTATTCCTAATAATTGAATAATATAACTAGCTATAACCCCACTTAAAATTAAGATAGATTTTTTTGTAGGTGAAACAGATACCCGTTTACCAACACTACTCATATTAGCCAAAAAATAGTTAATCATAGCAACCCCTAAAATGCCACCATATAAAGCCGTCATAGCTACTAAGGAATAAAAAGGCAACATCATATAATCTACATTGTCACTTGATTGATCAGTAATGCTTATATTAGAACTACTTAAATAGCTAATTATTTGATTAGAAATATCGTTAATAGTTGTATTTTGATTTACAGATGACTCTAAAGTATTATTAATGATAATACTGTTTTGATTTATCTCCTCTATAACGTACTTTAAAATAGTTGTATTTATATCACTATTTTTTACAACTAATGAAGGTCCGTCTCCGTTTAGAACAATATAACCCACTATCTCATTATTCGTTAGAAGTTCTTTAGCATCTTCTTCTGTTGTAAAAATAGTATCAAATAATTGGTTTTCATTACTACTACTTAAATAAACAAATGATTCTTTAAAATAAGAATTATTATCTAAAAGCTCATTTTCTATAATAGCTATATCAATAATATTTAATTTTTCACTATCACTAATATTAGAAAAAGCAAGGTGAAAGAAAGTAGCTAAAATCAAAGGAAAAAACAATGTCCAAAAAATCAACACTTTATTTTTAATTAATAATTTAAAAGAATAAATAATATTATGTTTAAACATTAATCTCGTAATTCCTTACCAGTTATTTCTAGAAAAACATCATTTAAAGTTGGTCTTTCTGAATAAATTTTAAAGTACTCAATTTTATTTTCTTTTAAATATTCAATAAAAGTAACAAGATTATTTTGGCCTTTGTTATATTTAACCGTTAAGATACTACTAGCGTAGGTAACATCAACAACATTTTTCAATTTACCAATCATCTTTAAATATTTATCATCAAAGTTCATTATTTCCACAATAACCTTTTCTTCAATTTTAGCTAATTTTTTTAATTCATCACTACTTCCCTCAGCAATAATATTACCTTTATCTAAAATAACAATATTGTCACAAATCATTTCTGCTTCTTCCATATAATGTGTTGTATAGATAATAGTAGCGCCATCATCACGTAATTTTCTAATACCATTTAAAATATTATTACGACTTTGCGGATCAACGGCAACTGTTGGTTCATCTAAGAAAATAAGTTTAGGCTTATGAACAATCCCGCAAGCAATATTTAATCTTCTAATTAATCCCCCTGATAATTGTTTGGGATAAAACTTAGCAAAATCTTTTAAACTAACTAAGTCTAAAGCCTCGTTAATATAAGTTTTTCTTAAATTCTTATCTTTAATGTAAAGTCCTCCAAAATAATCAATATTTTCATAAACAGTTAATTCATCAAAAACAGCAACATCTTGAAAAACAACGCCTATATCTTGTTTAATATCATAAGCATCTTGTTTCATTTCTTTACCAAATATTTTAATGTGGCCTTGTTTAAAATTTAATAGTGCCAGAAGACAATTAATAGTCGTTGATTTACCACTACCATTAGGTCCTAAAAGGCCTAATATTTCGCCTTTTTTTACCTTAAATGATAAATCATCAATAGCTTTAAAAGATTTATATTTTTTAGTTAAATGTTCTACTTCAATCACATAATTCATATTCTTCCTCTTTTCTAATAAACATTTTCCATGGTTTAAAATAGTTTTTATTATATGTTATATATATCGCCAGTAGTCTCTCTTTATTATCTTTAAAAACAATTACTTCATCATTATCTTTGTTTAATATTAAGTTGCCATTTTTTATTTGATTATACATATCCTTATTTACAATTACTTGTTTATAATCACTTAGATAAATAAGAGGATTTACTAAGCTTGTTTGTTCATTTATATCATTAATGTATATAGCATCTTTAATATCAAAAATACCTTGCCTAGTTCTTTCTAAACTGCTCATTGTTCCTATTGTATTTAAAAGACGCGCGATATCTTCAATTAAACTTCTAATATATGTTCCTTTACTAACCTTCGTTTTAATTTTAAAAATGACTTTATTATCATCTTTCTTAATATCTGATATTAAATCTAAAGAATAAATTGTAACTAATCGCGATGGCAATTCTACTTCTTTTCTTTCTCTAGCATATTCATATAATTTTTTACCATTTATTTTAATAGCTGAATAAATAGGGACTGTTTGTTTATAAGTGCCAACCATTTCTTTTAATACTTTTTTTATTTCTTGCTTATTAACACTAACATTTTGTTTTTCAATAACATTACCGGTTATATCACCAGTATCAGTTAATAATCCTAAAGTGACCTCAGCAACATATTCTTTATCATTACTTGTAATAGTGTCTACTAATTTAGTCGCACTTCCAATACAGAGTACTAAAACACCTGTTGCCATGGGATCTAAAGTCCCGGTATGACCCACTTTTTTAGTACCTAATTTTTTTGAAACAGTATTGACTACATCTCTGCTTGTACAACCTTGTTTTTTATTTATAATCAGTAATCCATTCATTGTTTTCCCCTTTTTAATGCTTACTATTTATTATTCATAATGGTGGTTCTTCTTCTTAAAGCTTTGGTTAGTCTTTTATATAAATGATTCTTATATAGTAAATCAAAATCATTAGTTTTACCCACTATATATAACTTTTGTATTGTATAAACGCTCATAACTTCTTCTTCTTCATTGTAATCTTCAATTTCATCATAAGTAATATCAATATGAAAACATTTTCCAAATAACCGTTTTAAAAGATAAAGACTAATTTGCTTCTTTTGCCCCTCATCCAAGTTAATAATCATGTCGGGACACCATCCACCGGTACAAGCACTATGAATATGAAAACTATTAATGAACTCTAAAAGATAATAAATATTGCTTTTTTGAGTTTTTCTATCATTATTCATATCCAATAATATTTTTTCAAAAAGTTCAGCTGTGTTTGTTACAATATTTAAAAGATATTCATCAGAATATCTACTAATTGCATTTTCTCTTTGTTGACGCTTTTGCTTATTATTATCACAACTATGAAAAAAATAACCAATTAAATAATTTTTATATGTTTCTAAGTCCATAAGTATTTCCCCTAAATCCGATATTATTATATAACAAGATAAAAAAAAACACAAGATTAATCTCTATCTTGTGCCATAAGAATAAGTCTAAGTAAACTAAGTAATGACGATACTAAACTAGCTACATAGGTAAAAGCTGCAGCACTAAGCATATCTTTAATATGTTTTTCTTCATAAATTTCAATCAATCTTAACTTTTTAAGCTGCTCATTGGCTCTTTTAGATGCATCAAATTCAACTGGTAGAGTTATTAATTGGAAAATAATAGTTGCTAAAACAATAATAATTCCTATTTTAAAATAAGCCATAGCTCCAAAAAATATAGAAATAAATAGTACAAAGTATCCTGCGTAACTTACAAAATTAACAACAGGAACCAAAGCAGCTCTTATTTTCATATAAATATATCCTTCTTTATCTTGAATTGCATGTCCAACTTCATGAGCTGCAACAGCAGTTGATGCAATTGATGTTCCATGAAAAATGTCTTTAGATAATCTTAACACTTTCCTTGTTGGATCATAGTGATCAGTAAGTTCTCCTTTAATTTCAACGATGTGAACATTACTAAGCCCATTAGCATCTAGTATTTGTCTTGCCACTTCAAAACCTGTTAAATCACTATTTATTTTAACTTTACGATAATTACGAAAAGCTTTGCTAACTTTACTTTGAGCGTATAATACTATTACAAAACCAATAATTCCTAGTAAAATTGTATAACCATTTTCATATCCTAATGTTAAATATCCCATTTTTTACCTCCTTAAATTATTTCAAAAGTAGTTCCAGTATGGCTATCTTTCAAAATAACTCCTTTATCCTTTAACTCATCTCTAATTTGATCAGCCAAAGCAAAATTTTTCTCTTTCTTAGCATTATCTCTTTTAACAATCATGTCTTTTATATAAGTTTCAAGTTCACTATCGATTGTAATTTTTTCTTCATTTAACAAACCTAATGATAATACTTGTTCAAAATCATTAATTAAATATAATTTGGTATTGTTATTGATTGCATCATCTTTTAAAATATCATATAAAGTTGTTAATGCAAGTGAAGTATTTAAATCATTAGCAAGTGCTTCTTTAAACTTGGTTTGATATTGTTTTATAACTTCTTTTTCTAATTTTCCTGAAAGATTATCTTTAATCATTTTAACCTTTGTTACAAGCTTATTATATGCATTGCTAGCATGATCCATACCTTCATAGCTAAAGACTAATTGGTTACGATAATGAGACTGCAAGCAAAACAAACGATATACTAGAGGCTTATAACCTTTACTCTCTAATAATGATAACGTTAAAAACTCACCTTTGCTTTTGCTCATTTTACCAGTACTATCATTAAGGTGTTCACCATGCATCCAGTAATTACACCATTTATGTCCTAAATAACCTTCACTTTGCGCAATTTCATTAGAGTGATGAGGGAAAATATTATCCACACCACCACAATGAATATCTAAATATTCGCCTAAGTATTTAAGAGCGATTCCTGAACATTCAATATGCCATCCTGGATATCCTCGTCCCCAAGGACTATCCCATTGCATCGCTTGATTTTCAAATTTTGAAACGGTAAACCATAATCCAAAATCATAAGGATTTTTTTTATTTCTATCTTCTTCTACATCTTCTCTAGCGCCAACAATTAATTCATCAGCATTCTTACCTGATAATCTATAGTAGTCATTTGCTTTAGTAACATCAAAATAAACATTACCGTTTGCTTGATAAGCAATTCCTTTATCAAGTAAATTACTAACTATTTTAATATATTCTTTCACATGATCAGATGCTTTTTCCACGATACTTGGCTTTTTAATATTTAGCTTATTAGTATCATTAAAGAAAGCCTCTGTATAAAAATGTGCTATTTCATAAACTGTTTTATGTTCCCTTTTAGCACCTTTAAGCATTTTATCTTCACCAGTATCACCATCACTAGTCATATGTCCAACATCGGTAATGTTCATAACTCTTTTAACTTCATAACCAAGGTATGATAAAGTTTTTTCTAAAACATCTTCAAAGATGTAAGTACGTAAATTACCAATATGGGCATAATGATAAACAGTCGGACCACATGTATACATTTTAACTTTACCTTCTTCATGAGGTAAAAATTCTTCTACTTTTTTATTTAATGTATTATATACTTTCATAAACTCACCTTCAATAAAATATATTATATCATAAAACAATTATATACTCAAGATTGATATAAAAGTAGATTTATCATTTTTTTGTATAAAAATTATTGCATATTTTTTACTAATGTGATAATATATAAAAGCAGTGATGCATTGGACCCTTAGCTCAGTTGGTTAGAGCATCCGGCTCATAACCGGGCGGTCGAAGGTTCGAGTCCTTCAGGGTCCACCACTTTATTATATGCACGTGTGGCGAAATTGGCAGACGCACTAGACTTAGGATCTAGCGCCGTGAGGCATGGGGGTTCAAGTCCCTTCACGTGCACCATATTATAAAACAACTTACGATTATTTCGTAAGTTTTATATTAGAAGAATTTAGGTGTTAAAGTAATGGATATAATTAAAATGATTTTACTTACAATTGTTCAAATATGTGCTTTTTTAAGTTATTTTCCACAAATTATTAAAACAATTCATACAAAAAAAAGTGATGATGTTGCCATATCTAGTTGGGTAATAAGTATGATTAACGCTTTAACTTATACCGTATATGGTATAATAATAAACAGTAGTTTTTTAATATTTACTTGTATTACTGAAGTGATTCTTGCATTGCTTTCTGTAGGAGTATTATTAAGATATCAAAAAAAATCTGTGCCAAGCAATATTGATAAATAATATATACAATCTATAACTGATGTTTTGTTAAATTTTAAATAAAATTGGATCATTGTAATACATCAAATTATTTAAGCCTAATTCTTTAACTATTCTTGTACACACTATTACTAAATCATTACACATAGCATCTACTTGATATTTCACATTTTCTAAAAAATCAAATCTAACTTTATTTACTTGTATTCGTATTTATCTATTACTAGATTAGATATACTTATTACGCTGTTATAAAGTTAATTCTTTACCCTCAAATACTACCATATTACTTCTTTTAATTTTTCTTTATAAACATAGTTATTTAAAGCTTTATAATATTTTAATTTCAAATTATCTATTATTAGACTGTTTTTAACAAAAAATGCTTCTTGTTCATTCCAATATTTATTATTAACATTTAATAAATAGTTGATATAACTTAACCAATACATCGAAAAGAAATAATCCCTAATTTGATTTATTCTTTTAATTATTTCAAGTTGTGATACTTCATCAGATAGACTAAATTTATTTAATAAAAGTTGATATTCGTCTACTATTTCTTTCATATTTGGTTGTTCATATTTCAAATTCATTTTAACCACCATCATATAAATTATATCATTATTTTATATAAATTTAATAAGTTGTCAAATAATTTGATTAATAAAATTTTTTATGATATAATAATCGCCAATTAAAGGAGGATTTTTATGTTTGTACCTTGTGATCCATATAATTGTCTCGATGTTTTTAAACCAAATGATAGATGCGTTTGTGGATGTTCTGCGCTTGTTACAAGTCATCAAGGAGAAGATACGGGATATTGCTCTATATGTTCTGAAAAAAGAAGAAAATTTGCTGAAGCCATCATTGGTAATATTGATGTAGAAGAAAACTCAATATTAAGTATAATAGAAGAGATGAGAAAATCATATTATAGGGAAAGAATTTATTACCTAGTTGAGTGTTTTTTTGCTACGCACCAACAAAATAGTTTTACTGAACCATATAATGACGACAGTTTTATTGTTAAAGCATACTATGAAAAACAAATTATGGCTGAAAGATTTATAGAAACACTGCAAAAAACACCAAAATTAAAAGAAATTCAATTTAGAAGTTTATTATTAAGTTCAAAGAATGGAATAAGCAGCGTTTCAGGAAAAATTGAAAACTATCAAAAAAAGCTATCGAAAATGATTGCTGATGATTGGAACAAAATTGCTGGTCTTAATTCTAGTATTAGTAAATCTAATGATAGTGGTGATAAAATTAGATAGAAAATCAGTTAAAAGTTTTTTAACTGATTTTTTTATTAGATTCTGTTTTCTTACAATTTGTTTAAAAATAAAATAGACTAATTATTTTGCATATTTACTTATAAATACTACTATAAATGAAAAGAAAGTGATATAATAATTATTATTGCCCCATGGCCAAGCGGTAAGGCGATGGACTCTGACTCCATTATGCGTTAGTTCGAATCTAACTGGGGCAGCCAAATTATTAATTTTAAGGAGGAAAATATGGATTACAAAAAACTTAGTAATATATTATTCCCCAATATAGATAAAGATACTGCTTACTATGAAGACCTATATCCCGAAAGAAAGCTAGATGACAAAGCTATTGTAACTCGTTTTGCCCCATCCCCTACCGGTTTTATCCACATGGGATCTTTATATACTGCCTTTGTAGCAAGTTTGTACGCTAAACAAACAAATGGGGTTTGTTATCTTAGAATTGAAGATACTGACCAAGAAAGATCTATTGACAATGGAAAACAAATTATTATTGATGGACTATCTGCTTTTGGACTATCTTTTAATGAAGGTATCAATAATAAAGGAAAATACGGTCCATATATCCAATCAGAACGTATTAACATTTATAAAACATATGTTAAAGATTTGGTGACTAAAGGACTTGCCTATCCTTGTTTCTGCTCACCTGATGAACTGGCAGATATTAGAAAAAATCAAGAAACAAATAAAGACCGTATTGGATATTATGGGAAATTTACTAAATGTAGAAATTTAGCCTATGAAGAAATTGAAAGAAAAATAAAAAACCATGTACCATATGTTATCCGTTTAAAATCACCTGGAAATTATACATCTAAAATAGAATGTAAAGATTTGATTAAAGGGAAAATAATCTTCCCCGAAAACGATTTAGACATTGTTTTATTAAAAAGTAATGGTCTTCCTACTTACCATTTTGCGCACGCTATTGATGACCATTTAATGCACACCACTCATGTTATTAGAGGTGAAGAATGGTTGTCATCGCTTCCTGTTCATTATCAATTATTTAAAATATTGCATTTTAAAATTCCTAAAT
>JAQUUG010000077.1 GCA_028693965.1 Bacilli bacterium | reverse complement strand
GTTGAAACTGATGATCATTTTGAACATGAACCCCCAATATATGATAGTTATAAAAGAAAAATTATATTTGATGGTCCAGAATATCGTGAACTTTATTTTAAAGGAATAAACGCAATAGGTAATTTCATGGATGATAAAAGATCCAAAGATAAAGTTTTAATATATAAAAAGAATGAATACTATTCTTAAATATTAAATTTTGTGATATAATTAGTTAGAAAGTTAGGAGATAAATATGTTAAAGATAGAAAATGTTACAAAATATTATGGTGATTTTTTAGCCGTTGATAATTTATCGTTTGAAGTTAAAGAAGGCGAAATATTTGGTCTTCTTGGTATCAATGGAGCTGGAAAAACAACGACTTTTAGAATGATTATGGGTCTTTTAGAACCGAATAGTGGAATGATTACCCTAGCTGATAAAAAAATTGATTATTCAGTTACTGATAAAATAGGATTTTTAACAGAAGAACGAAGTTTGTTAACTAAAATGACAGTTAAAGAACAATGTTTATTCTATGGAGCCTTAAAGGGTATGAGTGATAAAGAAATTCTGAAAAGATTAGATGAATTGTTAGAAAAATTTGGTATTACTAATTATAAAGATAAAAAAATTAAAGAACTTTCTAAAGGTAATCAACAGAAAATTCAATTTATTACAGCTATTATGAATAAACCTAAATTATTAATATTAGATGAACCTTTTTCAGGCTTAGATCCTTTTAATATTGAATTATTTGAAAATGAAATAAATATTTTAGCTAAAGAAGGAAGCATCATTATTTTTTCATCACATCGTATGGAACATGTTGAATTATTTTGTAAAAAATTAGTAGTTTTATTAAAAGGTAAAGCTGTTTTAGAAGGTGAAATTAAAACAATTAAACAAAAATATCGTAAGAAAAACATTTTCATTAAGGCTGACGTCACCAAAGATGAATTACTTCAAATTAAAGGCGTTTTAAATGTAATAGAAAAAGCTGATGAATTTGAAGTTAAAATAGAAAGCAATGATATTATTGATGATGTCTTTAAAGTTGTTAGTAAACATAGCGATGTCACTAAGTTTGTTGTAGAAGAGCCTTCATTAAATGAAATATTTGTGGCAAAAGTAGGTGAACAATATGAGAAATAAGTTAAATTATTTAATTGGAGTTAGTTTAAAAAGAAAAATGAAAACCAAATGGTTTTTAATAGCTAATATTATTCTTGCTATATTAATAGTTGGTGTTATCAATATAGATAGCGTTATCAATTTTTTTGGCGGGGATTTCAATGAAAAACAAAAAATATATATTATTGATAATACCAATGAAACTTATAATTTGTTTGAAAATCAACTCTTAACTTATGAAATATCATTAAATGGTAGTGAAAGTGAAAGCTCATATGAAATAACTGCGTATGAAGACGGTGTTGATGAAGTTAAAGAATTAATTAGTGAAGAAGGTAATGAAATTGCTCTGATTTTTGATACTGATGAGGATAACCTTTTAAAGGCGACGGTTATTAGTGATGGTTATATTGATACTATTGATTATCAATTAATTGTAAGTGCGATTAATAGTGCTAAAACTGTTTTAGCTCTTAATAATTTGCAAATAACTGAAGAAGAATATAATCAAATATATTCTTCAGCAAACATAGAACGCGTTATTTTAGATGAAACAAAAACTGGTGAAGATGAAGATATGAATACCATTATGTCAACTGTTTTCCCGGTCGTTATTTTACCATTTTTTATGTTAACAATCTTTTTAGTACAAATGATTGGTGCTGAAGTTAATGATGAAAAAACAACCAAAGGAATGGAAATCATTATTTCTAATGTGTCACCTAAAACCCATTTTTCTGCAAAAGTAATAGCTGGTAATATTTTTGTTTTATCACAAGGTGCTTTGTTATTAATCTTTTCTATAGTGGGGCTTCTAATTAGAAGATTAAGTGGTGGTAGTAATATTATAAATGGTGTTGGTGATGAAGTTAGTAGCGTTATTAGTGATATCATGAATAGTAGTATTGGTAGTCAGTTAATATATATCATACCGTTAACTTTACTTTTAATGATTTTGACCTTTGTATCTTATTCATTATTAGCTGGTATTTTAGCTTCTATGACAACTACTATTGAAGACTTTCAACAATTACAAACACCAATAATGATTATTTCTTTAATAGGTTATTATTTATCCATGATGGCAGGTTTATTTAAAGGTGCAATAATAATTAGAGTTTTATCTTATATTCCTTTGATATCAGCCATTTTGTCACCATCATTATTAGTGCTAGGGCAGATTGGTGTCATTGATGTTATATTATCAATTATGATTACGATTGGCTTTAATTATTTATTAATTAAATATGGACTTAAAATATATAAAGTTGGTATTTTAAATTATTCTTCATCAGGATTATGGAAGAAAATGTTTAAAGCTATCAAAAGCAAAGAAAATCAATAGTCGATGTTAAAAACTACATTTTGTAAATAAAATGTAGTTTTTTTATTTTATTTGACATACTTATTAATTATATTTTATAAAAGTATATTGTAGTTATAAAAATTTTGATATAATATATGTTAGAAGGAAGATGGAGTATGTGATTAGAAATAAAAAAAAGAGAAAGATTAAATTAAGAAGATTATTTTTATTATTCCTTGCTATTATCATTGTCATAACGGGGTGCCTTGGTCATTCTAAGGTTAAAAATGCTGATAGTGATAATGACAAAGAAGAGGAAACTGAAGTTGCCAAACTTCAGATTATTGATGAAAATTCCAATACTAGATCAATTGCTATTATGATTAATAATATTGCTGAAGCAAGACCTTATCAATCTGGATTACAAGATGCCTATCTTGTTTATGAAATGATAGTTGAGGGAGGCATAACAAGATTAATGGCGGTTTTTAAAGACCAAAATTTAGAAAGAGTAGGACCGGTTAGAAGTTCTAGACATTACTACTTAGATTATGCTTTAGAAAACGATGCTATATATACACACTTTGGTTGGAGTACTTATGCTGAAGATGATATTGCATCATTAGATATTAATAATATTAATGGTTTATATGATAGCGGCTTTTGGAGGGAAACTGATTTGCCAGTAGCTTATGAGCATACAGCTTTTACTAGTACTGAAAATATCTTAAATGTTGCTGCTCACCGTAATTATAGAACTACTACAGATCAAGCAACTCTACTTAATTATAGTGTTGAAGAAGTAGATATCAGTATCAAGGAAGGGGCAATAGCAGCTACTAATGTTACTATTCCTTACTCAGATTATGTTACAACTAGTTATAAGTATAATCCAATATTAAAAAGATATTATCGCTCTGTTAATGGTGAAGCCCATGTTGACTATGTAACAGATAGACAATATTATGCTAAAAATATCATTATTGCTAAAGTAAAAAATTATAGTATTGATAGTTACGGTAGGCAAAACTTAGATAACATTGGAACAGGTGATGGATATTATATTACTGATGGCTATGCGGTACCTATCAAATGGACTAAAACATCGCGTTCTAGTCAAACAGTATATACGTATCTAGATGGCACGGAAATTACAGTTAATGACGGTAATACATTTATCCAAATTGAGCCAATTTCTGAAAATCCTACTTTTAGTGAATAGTAGAATATATTCAAATCATTTTACGAAAACGATATTTCTGGATTGATAACTTTTGAAAGTAACAGTAATGGTTATTATATGATGACCGATGAGTTATTGACAATAATTGATGAATAATAAATATTAAATCAGAAAGTAAAAAGACAATTTGATTTATAAAAAAAAGAAAATAATTTGAAATAAAACCTAGTTTTTAAATATAGAACTTTTGGTTAGATTCAATTTTTCTTTTTTTTTTAAAGGAAATCGTCACGAATAATTTAATAATATTATGGGTGATTAAAATGGCTTTTAATAAAGAAATAAGTGGCTATAGAAATGAAATGGAATTTGTGAAACATTTAAATAATAAGTACGTTTATCAGTTAGATCCAATGTTTAGTGGTTTTATTTATGATATATTTAGTAATGTTAGTGTTAAAGATAGAATTATTGCAAAACTCGATGAAAATAAGAAAAAATATGATATTATCATTGTAATTAAAAATAATGTTAAAAGAATAAGTATCAAAAAAGGAATAAAAAATTCTGTTCATGTTGAAGCGATAAGTGAGTTCATTCATTTTTTGATTGAAAATAATATTTCTAGAGATTCAGTTGTAGAGTACCTAAAGTATAATTATGCAGATGGAACAACCAATGGGAGCGGTGATATTAGAATATCGGGAGAAGAATATAAAAAATTAAATCAGGATAAAATAGATACTATTAATAAAGAAATTAATAATGAAGATCTATTAAATAAGATTGTAGATAGATTTATTTTGAAAGGTAATTACTCCGATATTAGAATTGATGCTTTAATATATGGTGTTGTTGAAGATTTTATTTGGATAAAGGCTGAAGATATAAGAAAAATAATATTGTCAAAGATAGATGTATATTCGACGGGAGTGCATTTTAGTGTTCTGTCATGTCAACCTTTAAATAGGTGTCTAAATTATAATCCACAGTATCAAACAAAACGATTTTCAATTCAAATTAAATGGTATAACATTTTCGATGATATAATTGAGTATATGAATAATAATTTGTAATAAAAATATAGGTAGTAATATTTATAAGTATTATTTTATAAACTTCCAAGCTAACTACGTGGGTTTTTTACAACAAAAAAACGAATCTAAACAATTCGTTATTTTTAATTGGAGCAGGTGATGGGAATCGAACCCACGTAGTTAGCTTGGAAGGCTAAGGTTCTACCATTAAACTACACCTGCAAACTTAGTAGGCACTATTAATTATACTTGAAATATCGAAAATGTCAATACTTTTTATAATAAAAATATGTTTTTATCAACAATGCTCATAATATTATATAGTTATAATATTATTTTATGAAAAGTACTAAAGAAATCTATAAGATAATCATTTATCAATATAAAAAAATTTAAAGAACTATAAAATTATATTTAATTTCCATTTTACCAATTGTTAATTTATTTTTTTCAATTAGGACGACTGATATTTTTACAAATAAAAAATCAAACTAAAAGAGTTTGATTAAAATGAAAAAAGATATATATTCTGAGTAAATAATTTTCTACTACTTCAATGCTCTAACTATTTTTTTAACTTTTTCATCGCTTCCTAACAATTGTTTACTAGTAATATAATCGTAATCTTCATCATAATAACAAGGAATAGAAGCAGTATTTACCGTTCCTATTTGTATTTCACTAGTTCTAAAGTCCATTTCAAATTTTATCTTAGATAAATATGGAAGCAGATGTTGATTTTTATCTTTTAAACCATTTATAAAATGAGTGTAATTGG
>JAQUUG010000006.1 GCA_028693965.1 Bacilli bacterium | reverse complement strand
AACTATCTTTAAAAGCATTTTCTCTTACTTCACCAATTATATAATTAATAATAGGCGTTGTTATCAACGCAATCACAGCTATTATTACAAGGACGCCCATCATTTCAATTAAAGTAAATCCTTTTTTATTACCTGTTTTATTCATGATTCACCTACTTTTTTCAATATCATAATATCATAAATTAATTCTAATTACAATAAAAAAGCTAACAACTGAAGTGAACCACAAATAGTTCACATCAAACTTGCTAGCTTAATATCAAACTTATATCCAAACACCAAAGGTTATAGATATCATGCTTAAAATCATACCAATAACCCAAAACATTTTAACAATATCACGTTCATCCCATCCTAATTTTTCAAAATGATGATGAAGAGGCGTCATCAAAAATACTTTTTTACCAAAAAATCTCATCGAAATCATTTGAATGATACACGCTAGAGTTTCAACTACAAAAACACCAGCTACTACAACTAAGGTAATTTCATGATCAGTTAAAAGAGCAACTGACGCTAAAGTGGCGCCTAAACATAGTGAACCAGTATCACCCATAAATACTTTAGCAGGATGGGTATTAAAAACTAAAAATCCTAACAAAGATCCTACCAAGATAAAACTAAAAATAGCCATATCTTCGCCACCAGGAGTTAGCGCTGAATTCCAGCTTATTAAACCAAATGCTAGAAAAGCAATCGCACTAAGTCCTCCAGCTAAACCGTCTAAACCATCAGTAATATTAACAGCATTACTACTTGCTACTAAAATAAATAAAATAAAAATGCTATAAAACCAACCTAAATCAATCTGAATATTTAGAGTATATATATTAATAATAGGATCATTTCCAGCTTTCATAAATATATAGAAAAATACTAACGCAATTAATATTTGTCCTATCAATTTTTGAATTTCAGTTAAACCAATATTGTTTTTTCTTTTAATTATTAAGTAATCATCAATAAAACCTAATATAGCATATGAAACAAAGACAAATAAAACAATAAACAAATTTTCTGAGTATTCTATTTTTTGCGTTAAAAGTAAAATTATAACCGTCAAAATGGTAGGAATTATAAAAATTAATCCCCCCATTGTTGGTGTTCCTTCTTTTCTTTTATGTTTATTTTCTAAAAAAACGCTAAAAGTTTGTTTAATTTTCATTTTTCTTAAAATAGGTATTAGAATAAGTCCTGTTATTACTGATAATATAAATCCAATCATAAGTGCTAACATTGCTTTAGTTATTATTAACATTGTTGTCATCTCCCAATTATTTTTAAAACTTGCTCCTTGTCATCAAAAGGTATCTTTTTATCATTG
The DNA here is from genome assembly GCA_028693965.1 of Bacilli bacterium. Taxonomy (GTDB): domain Bacteria; phylum Bacillota_I; class Bacilli_A; order RF39; family UBA660; genus JAQUUG01. The sequence continues at coordinate 24,980 of JAQUUG010000006.1, read as the reverse complement.
ATTATTTGATAATTTTCATGTCCTTTACCAAGCAATAATAGTATATCATTTTTTTCAAGCAATTGCACACCTTTTTTTATAGCTTCTTCTCTTTTTACAATTACTTCATAATTTTCATTTTTTAAATCACAAGTCATATCATCCAAAATATCTTCCGGTTTTTCAAAACGAGGGTTATCACTAGTGAAAATAGCATAATCAGCTAAATCGGTTGCCATTTTTGCCATTTCTATCCTTTTACTTTTATCCCGATTACCCCCACAGCCAATCAAAACATATATCTTGCTTTGAGCAATTTCTTTTATAGTCATGATAATATTGCGAACAGCATCAGGAGTATGAGCATAATCAATAATAATTTTATTTGTATCAAAAATAATTGTTTCCATTCTGCCTTTAGGAGCCTCTAATTTTGAAACAATATCTCTAATACTTTTATAACCATATCCCATATCTTTTAAAATCATAATAGTAATTAAAACATTATAAATGTTATACTTACCAAGTAGTCCCATCTGATATTCTTCTAAAATATTATTTTTTATTTTAAAATTAGTATGGACATCATCAAAAGAATAATCAATAATTTGATAATTACTCTCGCCAAATCCATAAGTGATATTATTGTTATTTTCTAATAAATAATAATTTTTATATTCGTCATCAATATTGACATATGCTTTACCATTTTTAGTAATCATTTTAAATAATTTTTGTTTGGCTAAAGCATATGAAAGCATGTTGTCATGATAATCTAAATGATCTTTAGTTAAATTAGTAAAAACAGCATAGTTAAACATTAACCCTTCTAATCGTTTCATTTCTAAAGCATGACTACTTGTTTCCATAACAACGTAACGACATTGATGTGTTGTGCATTCTATTAACATTTCATATACATCATTAATTTCGGGAGTTGTGTTATTTAAATCTTTAATTTTATCTTCTATATAAAAACCAATTGTTCCAATATAAGCACTTTTTAATCCTAATTTATTTAAAGCTTGCCAAAGCAAATAAGCACTAGTTGTTTTACCATTAGTTCCCGTAATAGCTATAAGTTTTAATGATTTAATTTTTTCATAATAATTATTATACAAATAATTAATTAAATATTCTTTAGTATTAGGAACTATAATAGTTTCTACATCATATAAACCATGTTCTACAACTACCGTGCTAGCGCCTTTTATAGTAGCATCATTAATGTAATCATGTCCATCACCATTGGCCGTTTTTAAAGCAACAAAGATATCACCTTTTTCTATTTTCCTAGAATCAGTTTTAATATTCATTTAAAAACACCTCTAACTTATTTTATGTTTTTATAGTTAAATGGTGTTTTTTTGTATAAATATTTCTAACGTCAAAATAAAACTACACCTAAAGGTATAGTCTATATTTTTATTTCTTCCAAGTATTTTTTAACCACATTTTCATCATTAAAAGGTATTTTCTGATCTTTAATAATCATAAATTCTTCGTGTCCTTTACCTAAAATGAGCAAAATATCATTACTCTTAAGCATGCCAATAGCAGTTATAATAGCTTTTTTTCTGTCTGCCATAATCGTATAATTAGTATTTGTTATTCCAAGTGTCATATCTTCAAAAATTTGCTTTGGGTTTTCATAGTGAGGATCGTCATTTGTTAAAAAAGCAAACTTAGCTTTATCAGTAACTATTTTAGTCATAATTGATCTTTTACTACGATCACGATCACCAGTACAACCAAAAACGACAAATATGCGGCCATTAGTTAATTCTCTCATCGTGTCTATTATTTTTTCTATAGCATCAGGCGTATGAGCATAATCAATAACAATGCTATTAGTGCGATAATTAATTGTTGTCATACGACCATTAGGTGGCGCGACTTGACTACATACTTTAGCAATATCATAATCACTAATATTTAACTCTTTTAAAACAACAATTGCGGCAAGTAAATTATAAATATTATACTTGCCAATTAAGTGAGTTAAAATATTATTAGTTTTTTTATTATTTTGATAAGTAAATGTTGTTTTTAAATTACTTAAACGATAATTAGTTATCATGTAATCAGATTCAGAAAAACCATAAGTTATATTATTATTGGTTTTTAACAAAAAATAATTTTTATATTCATCATCGTTGTTAATAATTGCTTTACCATCTTTTTTTAACCTTTTAAACAGTATTTGCTTAGCTAAAGCATAGTTTTCCATAGTAATATGGTAATCTAAGTGATCTTGCGTTAGATTAGTAAAGATAGCATAATCAAATTTTAATGTTTCAACTCTTTTATTAGCAATTCCCTGGCTGCTTACTTCAATAGCAATACATTTACACCCATTATCATAGCATTCTAAAAACATATTATATAAATCTAGTAAATCAGGTGTGGTATTATTTAGCGGTCTTATTTTGTTTTTAATAAAAAAACCGACTGTTCCAATGTAACCACATTTTATTCCTAGCATATTAAGTGCATTATGAATTAAGTAAGCAGTTGTTGTCTTGCCATTAGTTCCTGTTACCCCAATAATCTTCATTTCTTTAATTAGATAACTATAATTTTCAACTAAATAATTTTTCAAATATTCCCTTGTATTAGGAACAATGATAGTTTCTACATCATAACTACCTTCCTCGGCAATAATTTTACTAGCACCATTGGCAATAGCTTTTTCTATATAATCATGCCCATCTCCATTTACTCCACGAAGGGCAATAAAAGTATCACCTTTTTTTACTAAACGATTATCAGCTTTAATAGGTATCATATCATCACATCCATATTATTATTTTACTATATATTAAAATAATTTTCAATTGTTATAGTTATTATATACCATTTTTAAAAAAATGTCGAAAAAAAGGATTTTGCCCTTAATTTTCTATTACTAATTTATTATTTAAAACGTCTATTTTAACTTCTGTGTTATCTTTGATTTGATCATTAATTATACTGCTAGCAAGCATTGTCTCAACATTACGGCTAACAAATCTTTTAATTGGTCTAGCACCATATTTTTCATCGTAAGCGTTTTCAATAATAAAATCTTTAGCCCGTGATGATAAATTAATTTTAATGTTTTTATCACTTAAACGATATTCTATTTCTTCAATTATTTTATTTAAAATATCATAAACGACTTCTTTAGTTAGTGATTTGAAAATAATGATTTCATCAATACGATTAATAAATTCTGGTCTAAAAGTATGTTTTAACTCTTCCATAACCATTTTATCACTATTTTCTTTAGCTTCTAAAATATATTCACTACCCAAATTAGATGTCATAATAATGATAGTATTTTTAAAATCAACAGTTCTACCTTGTGAATCAGTTATTCGACCATCATCTAATATTTGTAATAAAATATTAAAAACATCATGATGGGCTTTCTCTATTTCATCAAACAATACTATACTATATGGATTTCTCCTAACAGCTTCTGTTAATTGTCCACCATCATCAAAACCAACATAACCTGGAGGCGCACCAATTAAACGGGATACAGAAAAACTTTCCATATATTCACTCATATCAATTCTAATCATATGTCTTTCATCATCAAATAGTTCATAGGCAAGTGTTTTAGCTACTTCTGTTTTACCTACTCCTGTTGGTCCTAGAAATATAAAAGACCCAATTGGACGGTTAGGATCTTTAATTCCAGCTCTAGCTCGCATAATAGCTTCACTTACTAGTTTAATAGCTTCATCTTGACCTTTAACTCTTTTTTTCATATTAGCTTCTAGATTGATTAGTTTTTCTCTTTCCCCACCCACTAATTTACTAACCGGAATATTAGTCCATTTAGAAATAACACTAGCAATGTCTTCTTCATCAACCGTATCGCTTAATATATGCGCTGTATCTTTAGCTCGCAAATTTGCTAATTGTTTTTCTAAATCAGGAATTGTCCCATGTCTTAAACGAGCAGCTGTTTCTAAATCATAATTGTTTTCAGCTTGTTCTAATTTGAAATTAGCTGTTTCTATTTCTTCTTTTTTCTGATTAATTGAATGATTAATATTTTTTTCGTGTTCCCAGTTACTTCTTAATTCATCTTCTTGTTTCTTTAAAATAGCTATTTCATCTTTGAGTTCTAAAAATCTTTTTTTAGAAGTTTCATCTTTTTCTTTTTTTAATGCTTCTTTTTCAATTTCTAAACCCATTATTTGTCTTGTTAAGGCATCTAATGATGAAGGAACAGAATCTATCTGCACTTTAATAGTAGCACATGCTTCATCTATTAAATCAATAGCTTTATCAGGTAAAAAACGATCTGTAATATAACGATCTGCTAGTGTTGCGGCTGCTATCAAAGCTTTATCTTTGATATTAACTTTATGATAGACTTCAAAGCGTGGTTTCAATCCTCTTAGGATAGTAATTGTATCCATAACAGTTGGTTCTTTAACTAAAACTTTTTGAAATCTTCTTTCTAAGGCCCCATCTTTTTCAATGTATTTACGATATTCATTTAATGTTGTAGCACCAATACAATGTATTTCACCACGAGCTAGCATGGGTTTTAACATATTTCCAGCATCCATAGCTCCTTCAATAGCGCCAGCTCCAACAATCATATGAATTTCATCAATAAACATAATTATTTTACCTTCTGAATCTTTTACTTCTTTTAAAACGGCTTTTAATCGTTCTTCAAATTCACCACGATATTTAGCTCCTGCTATTAAAGCACCCATATCTAGTTCCCAAATCATTTTATCTTTTAATGAGTTTGGTACATCACCTTTAATAATACGTCCAGCTAATCCTTCAATAATAGCTGTTTTACCCACTCCCGGTTCTCCTATTAAAACAGGATTATTTTTTGTTTTTCTAGATAAAATACGGGTGATAGATCTAATTTCATCATCACGACCAATAACAGGATCTACTTTACCAGACTTAACATTAGCAGTAATATCACGTCCATATTTTTCTAAAACATTTTCCAAATTTTCTTGATAAGGATTTTGATTATTCATAAACATTCCTCCCTTAATTATTTTATATATGGTACACTTTTTTATACCAAACAGATTTATTATAGCACCAAAAATAGCACTCGTCAAGCGCGAGTGCTATTTGCTTTTGTTTATAATTTTTTCCTTTTCGATTTGATCATTTATATCAAGTTCAATAATAGAATCACAAATTTTATAATAATAAAACTTTCTTATTGCTGATGAATCTGATAATCTGATAGCTTTATCCATTGCTTCTATATACTCCTTTTTTTCGCCAAATCTAACATATGTAGGTGGAAGATTCACCCTTTTAAAAAATATATTTAACATTGCTCTGCTTGTTCGCCCATTTCCATCAGCAAAGGGGTGAATCCTTATAATTTTGCATTTTAGTTCAATACATTTATCTATATATTCAATTAAATGACTTGTATCCTTATCACAATTAATTCTATCTGCCATTTCAACTAATTCCTTATAAAGCGGATATAATTTAGACATTTCCGATGGTATTAAACTGTAATCAACTGCAATATTATAATCACCGTTTGTAACATAACTCGTCACATTTCTAAATTTCCCACCAAACTCAGTATGAGGAATCTTTGAATATAATAATTGATGAATCAAGCAAACTATGTATATATTATCAATATTTTTCCAACTATCACCATTTATATAATCATAAACAACTTCAAGGCCTTGTCTTTCTTGTCTTTTTCGTACGTCCTCTAAATTGTTTTCATTAGTCAAATATTTTTTTTTGAAATTATTTGCGATAATATCAAACCCTTGGTGGCAACAAGAACCATAATAAATTTTAATTAGATTTTGAGGAATAAAATCATCGCCAGAGTAAAGACTCTTGTTTTTTTTCTTTTCAATATAATTGTCAAACATCATTCTAATTAATTCAGGAATTCCAATCTCTTTTTTAGAAATAAAATCCAAAATATCAACACTTTTTTCAGACAAAACCCTCGCCTCTTTTCCCAATATCATTATTTTTACACCTTACTTCCTTAATACTTAATCCCATTCTATATCTAATATTTGGTCTAACTTATCAATAACTTTAAATCCTTTACCATTAAGTTTAGGAGAAAATCTTACTCCTATACCACCTTCTGCCTCCCATTCTCTTAAGTTATGAGAATAATCATCAATTAAAATCGAGCCTTCTGTATGAATCATTTTTGTTTTTGATATTGCTTTAGGGACAGGAATAATTGTAATGTCCTTAAAGTATTTTCTAATATATTTAACTTTTTCAACAACTTCTTCTAATGAATTAACGTGTGTTAAAATAGAAACATAAAATTTATTACTTTCAATTATTTTTTTTATACAGTTGATACTATCATTTATTTCTGGAGTAACTTTAAGTAAATGATTCCAATCCAAATTCTTATAAAATATTTCTTTCTCAGCATTGTCTACTATATTTAACTCATTAATCATTTTATATGTAACATCTATTGTATCTAATATAACCCCATCAAAATCAATATATAAATTCTTCATTCTTCCCTCCACTACAACTGCATATATGTATTACTTACTGTAATAAAAATCATTTCTATCAGTTTAAAATATTATAACATATTCAAAAAAAATAACCAAATCTTTATTGGTTATTTTCTTCTTTTTTAAAATATAAATATATTATAGAATAACAAACTAATGTAATAGCAATCATTACTACTGATGAATTAGCAACTATACTCATATTACCATTACCAATAATAGCTCTTAAACCATTTACTGTATAAGTCATTGGCATAAACGGATTAATTACATTATAAAAATTAGGAGCCGTTTCTATTGGAAAAGTACCACCACAAGCAGTTAATTGTAAGATCAATAATAAAATACTTATAAATCTTCCAACATTTCCAAATAATGTTGATAACATTTGAATAATTGACATGAAACTAAGACTTATTAATAAGGTAAAGGCAATAAACAAAAGCCAGTTTGTAATACTAATTTGTGTTGCAAGCAAAATAATATCTAAAATTAAAGCTTGCGATAAAACCACTAAGGCAAAAATACCAATTTTTTTAAACGCCACTTTTGCTTTAATTTTATTTTTATCTTTAACATTTAAAACAATTGTCGTTACTAATGCTCCTACAAATAGACCAAGGGAAATAAAATAAGGAGCAAAACCATATCCATAGTTATCTACTGATGAATAAGACTCAGATACCTTCACCACTGGCGAAGCTAAATTATCAGCATTAGTAGTTAAATCTATCTTATTAATTCCACTAGTTAAAGTAGAAATAGCATTACTTGCAAGTTCAAGTCCACTATGCATTGTTTTACTACCCACTGCTAACTGATAAGCTCCATTATATAATTCATTAGTACTAGAACTTAATAAAGTTAAATAATCAGATAAAGTATTACTTCCTTTAGCAATCCCATTTATTCCAGTCGCAATAGTAGCACTGCTTGTAGATAAACGGCTAGTGCCATTATCAATAGCTGTTAAATTATTATTTAAATAAGTCATTGAGGATAATATTTGATCATAATTATTTAATAAAGCTTCTTTTTGTTCATCAGATAAAGTACTAGTAGCTAATAATTGTAATAAAGCTTCACGATAAGCACTCACTGATGTACTTAATGATTGATAACCACCACTTACTGTAGTAAGTGATGAACTTAATTCCTCTAAACTAGTATTAAATGTTGCATAACCATCATTAAGCTGCGCTGCGCTAGAAGCTAAAGTATTTAAATTATCACTTATTTCTTCAGTACCTTCACTAAGTTCTAAAGCACCATCTTTAAGATTTTCTAATCCCACCATTAAATCATTAGAACCACTTAGTAATTCTGTTAAGCCACTAGAAAGTTCATTAACATTATCTAAATTATCACCTAATGTTGTCATAAAAAGACTAATTACTTTTTGGTTCAATTGATTATCTAGTTCATTAATTAAAGCATTTCCTAAGACACCACTAATATAATTACTATTATCATTAGCAATATATATTAACTTAGCATCTTTAGCATCACCATTTAAAGTACTATAAATATTTTCTGTAAAATCAGAAGATATTTTAACCGCAAAATAATAATCATTGTCTTCCATCCCTTGATAAGCTTCATCACTATTTACAAAATACCATTTAAAATTAGCATTTTCTTTTAAAGTTTTGACAAACTCATTTCCAATATTAACTTCTTCATCATCAACAGTAGTTCCGCTATCTTCATTGATAATAGCAACCGCAACTTCCGACATCCTATTATAAGGGTCTTTAAAAGCCATTATAAAGTTTCCAGCATATAAAATTGGGATAAATAGTATAGCTAGAATTGAAATTGTTAGCATCTTGTTTTCTTTTATTTTGTTAAACATCCAATCATCTCCTATTATTAAACAAGTTTTCTAAAAGACTAAATAACTCTTCTTCTGTCAGTTTGGCATTAGCCTTTTTCTCCCACTCTAAGACAAGTAAAAGATATATTTTATATATAAGAAAAGCCATAAACTTCGTATTACATTTTTCAATTAAACCTTTATTAACAGCATTGTCAATCTTATCTTGAATCTTTTGAATCATATGATCTTCTAATTGATTAATATAACGTTTAACTGTTTTATTACCAACTTGTTTAGCTTCAAAAACTAATTTAGCAACGACAATTTGCTCATTTTTAAAATTCAATAGTTCTTTTAAAAATAATTTTATTTGCTCTGTTGTCGTAACGTTTGTCTCTTCTATCTCTTTAGCTATATTTTCAACATTATCAATTAACTGATTAACAATTGACTGTAATACTTCCTCTTTGCTATTAAAATATAAATAGATAGTTCCTTTACCAATGTTACATTTGGCAGCCAACATATCCATAGTTGTTGCTTTATAACCTATTTCACCAAATAGTTCCTTGGCTTTTATTAATATATCATTTTCTTTTTCCATACTTGCCTCCATACTAACTGACCAATTTGTTTTTTTAGTCAGTTAGTATATTATCACTATATGAGAAAAATGTCAAATGTTTACAAAAAAAATAATCATTTTTTATTATGATTATTTTAAAGCATCAATTAATTCAGCTTTTTTCATTGTTAAGTAACCCTCAACATTTTTTTCTTTAGCTAATTTTTTAAGTTCTGCAACTGTTAATTTAGTTACATCTTCTTTTGTTTCTTTAGCAGTTTCTACTTTAGTTTCTTCTTTTTTTGCAGGTTTTACTGTTTCTTTAACAATTTTACCTTCTAAAGCATCTTTAGCAACATTTACTAATCCTGCAAAAACTTCTTTATTATCAATTGCTAATTCTGATAACATTTTTCTGTTAATTTCAATACCAGCTTTTGATAAACCATTAATAAATTTAGAATAGCTAATGTTGTTTTCACGACATTCTGCATTAATTCTTGTAATCCATAATTTTCTAAAGTCTCTTTTCTTTTGTCTTCTATCACGGTATGCATAACTAAGTGAATGCATAACTTGTTCTTTAGCAGTTTTATATAATCTATGTTTACTACCAAAGTAACCTTTCGCTTGATCTAATACTTTTTTACGACGGGCACGATGAATTGTCCCACCTTTAACTCTTGCCATATATATTCCTCTTTCCTACTATAAAACATTTTTAAGTCTATTCATATCTGCTTTGCTCATAGTTGAACCTTTACGTCCTACTCTATTTGAAGCAGCATTCTTTTTACCAGTGTTATGTCTTTGTCCTGGTTTTCCAATTTTAATAGTTCCACCAGGTCTTACTTTAGCAACCTTAGATGTTCCCTTATGTGTTTTTAATTTTGGCATATTATTCCTCCTATTTATCTTTTTTCGGCGCTAGTATCATCATCATAAATCTACCATCCATAGTTGGATTTTGTTCAATTGATGCAATACTATCTAAAGTTTGAGCAAATTTTAGTAATACATCTTTTCCTAAGTTAGTATGAATCATCTCACGTCCTTTAAAACGGATAGATGCTTTTATTTTATGACCTTTTTCTAAATATTTAGAAGCGTTTTTAACTCTTGTATCAAAGTCGTGTTTATCTATAGTAACAGATAAACGATATTCTTTCATTTCTAGATTACTTTCTCTTTGCTTTTTAACGTTTTCTTTGGCTTTCTTTTTACTTTCATACTTAAACTTATTATAATCCATAATTTTGCACACGGCTGGATTGCCATTTGGATTCATTAAAACTAAATCAAACCCAGCATAACTTGCTAAAGTAAGTGCATCTTTAATTTTCTTTAATCCAAGTTGTTCTCCATTGGGACCAATTACCATTACTTCTTTTGCTCTAATTTGTTCATTAATAAACAAACCTTTTTCTTTATTTACGATATTAGACACCTCCATAAAAAAATGAATACAAGACATGTATCCACTTAAAAAACTTATTATCTAAAAATTTAGTAATTAGCTTTTGACCCAAAACAATCTGTAATCGGGTGAGAAGTGGATACTTCTGCTTTCCTTTTTTCAATTTCTCTTTGATTATACACATATTATATGTGTTTGTCAACTGTTTTATGACATTTTCATTATATCTTTGTTATTTAGTTATTATCTAGGTGTTGTCATTTTTCTAGTCATGTCTGTTGGCTCTGCATTATCTGACAAACTAATTTCTTGAATACCTTTTGATTCTTCAACAATTGCAACTAATCGGCAAAATTGCTTAAGATCTTCAAGTTTAACTTTCCTTCTTGCAGCATTATAAGATAAATATGGTTTTTTAAACAAAACCTCTTGCTCACTTATTATTTTTTGTAATCGTTTTGGTAATGTAGCTACCAATGTTTCATTTGTAAGATTTTCATTCATTTTATCTAGAGATTCTAAAATCAAATTATTTTTTTCAAGTTTATGGTTAAAAATTTCTATGTTAAACGTATGAATTGATAAAAGTGATACTATTAATATAGTAATTAGTTCAGATATGATTCCTGCAAAAGCAAATAATGATAGCAACGCAATTGTCCCAATAATAAATGCATATCCTAACAATCCATTAGCTAAATACCAATCTAGCTTTTTATTTTCTGCAATTATGTTTTTTCTAACACCACGGTCTAATGTTTCCATTAATTTAGTATGACCTGTCAATTCTTTTAATGCTTTACTTGCATATTTGACTCTAAATGTCTTTCCAGATATTTCATAGCTTTTAACTTCTAACGCTTTTCCTTGTTCACTTATTTTATTCTCCATAAAAATCCCCCATTCATGACCTATATTATATATATTTTTTTGTTTTTGTCAAGTTATGATTATTCATAAATATTGTCTGTATAATTATCTTCTGCTTTTTTTCATCAGGAACAGTTTGACTTTGAAAATGTGCTAAAGTCAATATAATAAAAGCTGATGGTATAAATGAATGAAAATATTAAGTGTTCACAATTCTATTACCTATAGTGTAATAGAACACATTTAAATTATATATAATAAAAAATTTTTTAAATTCTATTGAAAATTTCAAAAACTCTATACACTAACTTATCAATAATTGTCTTATCTTTTTAATATCTAATTTAATATGGTTAATCATATCTTCAAGCCAAGTTTTAGTATCAGTACTAGAACCAATATATCCATCGGAATAACGCTTTATTGTTTGTTTTATAGCTAGTATATCTCAAAAAAAAGCTGAATCTATTTCATCATATATTACAGTTGTTCAAAAATCACCAAGAATTACATTTGCTCCATCCTTAATAACTTTTGTATATATCTATATCAAATATATTGTTATAATAACTTTGTTGGACTCCCTCAATTACACTATTCCCATTATTTTCCATAGCATGTTCACGACTGTTTAAACTACCTGCTAATAAAAGTGTCCCTACAAAAGTTCGCAATTTTAGCCATTTTGCTCTGTCCATCGTAACCCCCTACTACAAAATCTTCCTACTTTTATTTAATGTCATTATCATTAATTAGTTTTGAAATAGCCATCATAACGCCTAATTTACCATATTCATATGTAAGTGCTCCTTGTTGATATGCAATATAAGGTGGTCTTAGAGGACCATCACACGACAATTCAATTGAAGAACCTTGCGTAAAACTGCCTGATGCCATAATAACTTTATCATCATATCCTGGCATATCCCAAGGAAGAGGCAACGCATGGGCATCAATCGGTGATCCGGCTTGAATTCCTTGACAATAATTAATTAAATCTTTTTCCTTTCTAAAAATAATAGTTTGAACAATATCACTTCTATTATCATCATATTTAGGATCTACCTCATATCCTAATTGTTTTAAAACATAGCTAGTTAAAATAGCTGTTTTAAGACTACTTCCAACGACACTTGGCGCCATAAATAAACCTTGTAATAGTTGTCTATTAACTCCTAGACTAGGTCCAACTTCCTTTCCTTCTCCAGGAACAGTTAACCTTTCTGCAGCCAGCTTAACTAGTTTTTTAGAACCAGCTATATAAGCTCCATTAGGAGCAATACCAGCTCCTAAGTTTTTAATTAATGAACCAACAATAATATCAGCTCCAATACTTATTGGTTCTTTTTTAGATACCATCTCACAATAGCAGTTATCAACCATAATTATAATATTACTATCAATCTGTTTAATTGCTTTAATTGTTTTTTCTAATTTTTCTAAACTAAGACTTTGACGATTTGAATATCCTCTTGATCTTTGAATAGCTATAACTTTAACTTTATTACTTTTAATATAATTAGTAATCCTGTCCTTATCAAAATCATTATTGATTAAATCTATTTCATCATATTTAATATTAAAAGCTTTCAATGAACTGTCATTATCTTTAATTCCAATGACTTCATCTAATGTGTCATATGGTTTCCCCGTGATGCTAAGTAGTAAATCTCCCGGTCTAAGTAAAGCAAATAAAGTAACTGTTAGTGCGTGACTTCCTGAGATAAATTGATTTCTAACTAAAGCTTCTTCTGCACCAAGGACTTCAGCAAACACTTTTTCAATAACATCTCGTCCTATATCACCATAACCATAACCAGTGGTACTATTAAAATGTATTTCTGATACTTGGTGCTTATGAAAAGCTTTCAAAACTTTCATACTATTATAAGAAACAACCTCATCTATTAGTTTAAATTGCTTATCTATAACCTTTTCTGCATCAGCAAATAATTTGTTTGTTTTTTCATAAACTTCATCCATTAATAAGTACCCCCATCTACTACAATAATTTGATTATTTATATAACTAGCATCATCACTAACTAAAAATTTAACCACTTTAGCTACTTCCTCTGCCTTGCCGTAACGCTTTAAAAATATCTTGTCTTCTTCTAATTTAATGAAATCATCATCCATATTATTAAGTTCATTTGTAGTTCCAATAAAGCCAGGGGCTACAGCATTGACGTTAACATAAGGAGCGTACTCTAAAGCTAAGTTATGAGTTAAAGAATTAACCCCCGCTTTTGAAGCATCATAATCTAAACACATCGGATAATATTTATCAATACCATTAGTGGAACTAATATTGATGATTTTACCATACTTATTATTGTGCATCATGTCACCAATATATTTACTAACTAAAAAAGTCCCAACTAAATTAACTTCAAGTGTTTCCATAAAGTTAGCTTTAGTCTTATCTTGATATAAAGTATCTATTGCGGTGCCGGCATTATTCACAAGAATATCAATATGATTAAAAACCTCAATTATTTTCCGAGACATTTTTTTAATTTCTTCCTCATTTTTAATGTCACACTTAATTATTAAAATTTTAACCGTACAAGTTTTTTCTATTTTATCTTTTAGAGCCTGAACTCCTATTAAATTAGTGTTATAAGTTAAAATCAGATTACAATTACCTTTAGCAAGTTCTAGCGCAATAGCTGATCCTATTTCAGAACCTGCACCTGTTATTAATGCCACTTTATTTTCAAACATCAAAATCACCTTTTCTACACAAATTATACCATAAAATGACTTCAAAAAATACAAAAAAAAGAGCTTTATGCTCTTGATGAATATTTTCCATCTGACGAAGTAACAAGAATTTTTTCACCTTGTTCAATAAATAATGGTACTCTTACTAATAAACCAGTTTCCGTATAAGCATCTTTTTGAGCATTATTAGTCGTATTACCTTTAACAGCAGGTTCTGTGCTTTCCACAGTAAATTCTACCTTATCTGGTAATATTACTCCTAATAATTCGCCATCAAAGAATGAAACTGTTACATTCATATTTTCTATTAAATAATATCTATCATCATTTAACTGATCTTTACTTAATGAAAATTGTTCATAAGTTTCCATATTCATAAAGAAATATTCATCATTTGTATTATACAAATATTGAACATTTTTTTTATCGATGTGAGCCTTTTCAAACTTAATATTAGTATTAAATGTTCTTTCAATTGTTCCACCAGTTTTCAAGTTTTTAAGTTTAGTTTTCATAAAAGCTGAACCCTTACCTGGTTTTACATGTTGAAAATCAATAATTTGATAGAGATTACCTTCAATTATAAGTGTCATACCAGTTTTTATATCATTTACATCAATCATGCTAGCCTCCTAGTATCTTCTTTTAGTTTTAATTTTTCCTCTAATAGGTCTCATAATGCTTACTGTTCCAAACAATCCTTTTACTTGCATAGAACCACATAAATTAATATCATGCATAATATATTTATCAAGTAAGCTTAAAAAAGGCATCGGTATATATTTTTTCATAAACACATCCTTTATTTTTCTTCTTTATGAGCTGTTGTTTGTTTACATCTTGAACAATATTTATTTAATTCTAAACGGTCAGTGGTATTTCTTTTATTTTTTTCAGTACGATAGTTTCTTTCACCACATACTGTGCACTTAAGTGTTACTCTTTCGCGTGCTTCACCTTTTTTAGCCATGAATTTCCCTCCTTTTAATACATACGATACTATTATAGCAAATTATTGGTAAATTTCAAAGAATTTTTGTGAAACTTGCTGAGTTATACGTTTATTTACTTTACTTTGATAAGTACTTTTACCACTATCATAATAAATATCTGGTGATATTACAGTAAAAGTCACTACGGGATTATCATAAGGAGCATAGCCAACAAACGTATTAGTAATTGTTTCGGTATCAATAACTCCATCACCATCACTATCAACAAAACTTTGACTAGTACCAGTTTTACCTGCTGGATTATATTTTGAAGAAATATACCCATAACCAGTTCCACCACTAGATAAAACAGCTTTAAATCCTAGTTTTATTCTCTCTAAATACTCAGCTTTAGTATTAACTTTATTTAAAATGGTTGGTTCATTACTATAAACAATAGTTGTAAGCGGTTCATCAGTTGGTTCATAAACGGCTTTCAGTAAATATGGTTGCATGCGATAGCCACCATTGGCAATAACGCCAATATATTGGGCCATTTGAATTGGTGTATAAGTATCATACTGACCAATCGCAAAATCAAGTAAGTAACCCGGTAAAGTGCTAGTCCCTTTATAGCCAAGACTCTCTACTGGTAAATCAATCCCTGTTTTAACACCTAACCCAAATTCAGCAAAAGTATTACGGTAAGTATCAAAAGCTGAAATGTCAATTGACAAAGCTTTATTATAACTATAAGTACCTTTTCCAACTTCAATAGCTGTATAATATTGATAAGTGTTTGAAGAATACTTTAAGGCTTGAATATCATCAGTTAGCCCCAAACTTGTCCACGAACATTTTAAAGCAGTATCTTTAATCTTAACGCAGGTATCATATCTTTTTTCGCCAATTTCCGTTACACCTGTATTATATCCCACTATTTGGGAAGCTCCTTTAACTGCTGAACCCATTACCACAGGTGAAGTCATTATCCCGGGGGTATAATCATAAATTAAATAATCATCTCCGTCTACAATAATTTGTTTGCCAGCCATTACTAAAATTTCTCCAGTATCAGGATCAGTAATAATGACAAACGAGCGATTATAATAATCCGTATTATCTTCTTCTTTAGCTTTAATTAATTCTGCCACCAATATCTCTTCAACTTTTTTTTGTAGTTCAATATCAATTGTTAAAACAATATCATTTCCTCTTGTTCCTTCTTCTACTAAAATTTGCTCACCAGCATCATTTATTTCATAGACATTAGCCGTTCCCCTTAAATAATCTTCATATTGATATTCTAAATAACTTAACCCAACTCGGTCATTTAAACTGTAGCCTTTATTTAAATAATACTCTTTAAGTTCGTAAGGAAGTCCACTTTCGCTAGTTGATACAGTCCCTAAAATTGTTTTAAAAACATTCCCATAAGGATAAACTCTTTCCCAATCTACTCTCGTGTTAAAACCTGTCAAATCACCAATACTCTCTGACATAATAGCAAACTCTTCATCGCTAATATCTTCTTCTTTGATGATTTTTTCAGCACTATAATATCCTTCATTCATTAAACTATAAATGTAAGCAGCTTCAATATCTAAATCCGTATAAAGACTTAAATCTTCATCAGTGATACGCTCCAATTTTAAATCTTCAATATCTTCTGATGTTATTTTTCGCTCATCTAGTGCCGTCCATTCTTCATCTGTTATTCTGCTTATCGCAATATCACTATTATTTTTAAGCCAAAATGTTTTTAAAATACTTTCACTAACATTAGAAATATCCATTTCTAAAATATCAGCTACTTTATATGCAAGTTCAATTTCTTTAGCTGTAGTTATCCCTGATGTTTTATTATAATAAATTACCTTAATAGCTTTATTATTAACGATTAATATGCCATTACGGTCATAAATACGTCCTCTTGGCGCGGTACTTCCTTCAACCGTGTTTTGATTTAATGTTTCAACTTGACTAACATAATATTCATTTTGTATAATTTGTAAATAAAATAGATTCAAAATTAGAACAATAATAACTATTACTAATAAAACAATTAATATATTAAACCTTTTTTCAATTATTTCTTTTAAATTACGATATTTTTTGTAATTAAACTTATTGTTTTTGAAAATTCTTTTCGTATAACTCATTTATTTTCATATAATCAATAATTTCAAAAAAGTTATTTATATAATCACTACGTCTATTTTGATATTCTAAGTAATAAGCATGTTCCCATAAATCTAGTGCTATAATTGGTGTAAAACCATATAAATATGGCGTTTCTTGATTAGGGGTATTAATAATATCTAAAGTCCCATTTGGTTTTATAACTAGAAAAGTCCAGCCAGATCCTACAACAGCATTGGCTTTGATAATAAAAGCTTCCTTAAAATTATCATAACTACCATATTTATTTAAAATATCCTCTTTTAATTTACCAACTAACTGATTATTATGATGAGGACTCATATTATACCAATATAAGTTATGATTTAAAACCCCACCCGCATTATATAAAATATCGCCCCTTAAATTCATAGGAAAATAATCAATATGATTAATAAGTTCTACTAAACTATATTCATATTTATAATTTAAACTATTTAAAATATTATTTAATTTGTTTAAATACCCTTTATGATGTTTATTATAATGAATATCCACCGTTTCCCCATCTATATAAGGTTCTAGAGCATTATAATCATAATCGAGTTTGATAATTTCATACATAAAATCACTCCTTTTCTATTAAATATTATTATTAAATCACCACATTATTCTAACTAATAATCATATACTGTTAAGAGGTGATTTTTTATGAAAGAAGCATTGATAAGCAGTTACGTAAATAGACTCACTTATCAAGATGTTGATAATTTTGCACGTCAGCAAGGAATTATTTTAAAAAAGACGGAAATTGAGATTATTTACAATCATATTAAAGGTCAGTGGCGTACTATTATTTATGGTAATCCTAGAGGAATATTAGATGATATTAAAGATAAATTTGATAGTTTAACTTATAATAAAATTGAACAATTATATTATCAATTTAAAAACAAATTTCAAGATAAACTATAATAATTTCTAATATCTTCTATTAAATGATCATTTATTTTTTTATTACGAATAGCTTCTATTTCAAATTTATATGGAGGATATAATCTTTCTTTACTGGTATCATCTTTAGTTATGTATGGTGTTTCTAATATTTTAGGAATACCTTTTAATTTGGAATGATAAATAACTTTGATTAAGTTATCAAAACCAATTGTTCCAAATCCAAAGTTTTCATGACGATCTTTATGAGCATTTAGTTCATTCTTGCTATCGTTAATATGAACACAATATAATTTTTCTAAACCAATAATGTTACTAAAATCTTCTATAATCTTATCAAAATGACCAATATCATATCCAGCATCATTTAAATGACAAGTATCTAAACAAACACCTATTTTATCTTTATAATTAACACCATCAATGATTGTTTTTACCTCTTCAAAATTAATTCCTAATTCGGTTCCTTTGCCCGCCATTGTTTCTAAACAAACAATAACTTTAGTCTCAGCATTAATAACCTTATTTAAACCATCAATAATATTATTAATACCTATTACTCGTCCTTGGCCAACATGACTGCCAGGATGAAGTACTAGTTTATTAAATCCTAGTGATTCTACTCTTTTTATTTCTGCTTTTAAAAAATCGATAGCAAATTCATTATTTTGATTAGCCAAATTTATAATATATGGAGCATGAATAATGACAGCTAGTTTATCTATACCTGATTTTTTCATTAGTAAATCAGCTTCTTTAGTCAAATTTTGATCAATAACAGAACGACTAGTATTTTGAGGAGCTCCTGTATAAAACATGAATGTATTAGCCCCGTAACTTAATGCTTCTTTAACACTTCCTAGAAGTTGGGTATTTTTATTAAAAGAAACATGTGATCCAATAATTATATCTTGCATCTTATAACCTCATCTCTATAAATAATTATACCTTAAAATAAGGCTTTTTTAAACAAATAATATAAGATAATAATTATTTATAGAGATTAAATTATAATAAAGAAGGTAATAAAACTTATTGACATAGGAAAAACGATTAGCATTAACATTACCTAATCGTTATTCTTCAATAACTTCACTTAAAAATTTAAATAAACCTTCTAAAGATGTTTTCACAACATCACCTATTTGTGATGATATATTAAGTCCCATTCTTGATATTTTATTCTGATAGTTTTTATCAGTATTATCAATATAATCATTGATATCAATATTTTTACCAGCCAGCACATCTTCTTCAAATTGTTTAATTTTTTCTTCTGTTAAAACAGTTTTTTGATATTGTTCATATTCATAATAACCAGTAGCTTGTGATAAATAAAGAGTTGTGAATGCTATTAATAAAGCAATAAAAATAAATTTAAAAACATTATTAGCTATTTTTATTTTATCTTCTGTTTTCATGATTCACCTAAATATTCCGTAATAACATTTGCCATAGCTGTAATGGTATTAGTAATGTCACCTATTGTGTTTTCATTGCCACCAACTTCTAATAAAATCATTTTAGAATCTAAATCTTGATTATAACAGCCCTTTGTTGTTACCCCTTTTCTACCAAGAATACCTCTACTTAGTCCAGGATATTTATTATTGATAATACTATTGAGATTATTAACAACCTCTTGATTTTTTTCATAATTTTCATTACTTGTTCCAACTACAAAAAGAATTTTAGCATAATCTTTTCCATCAATTGTGACAGTACCATTTTCTTTAGTTATGGCATCACGGTGCAAATCTATAATTAAATCAAAATCACCATATTTATCTAAAGTATCTTCAATAAAAAGACGACTAGCTTTATAACTTTGATTATAGTTCCAATTATTTAAGTTTAATAATTCAGTTATATCAGTATCTTCTACTATTGCAGAAATACCTAAATCCTTTAAGATATCAGCTAATAAATATGAAGCCATCATAACATTAGGTGTTATGTTATAGCCTTCTAATCCATCAGAGCTATATTCTTCCGATTGATGAGTATTATAAATATAAACTCGAGGGTTGTCTTCTTCTACAAGAGGATTTTCTACGTAATTTATATTTATGGTATTTCCCTTTGTGTCAGTTTCTTCAAAAACAATAGTATCTTTAAGAAAAGTAGTTGGCTTAGTTAGATCTATTTTAGATACCGTACTAATAATTTTATTTATAATATTATTAGCTTTTTTTTCATACAAAAGGTGATGATTTGTATCATTTAACATAGCTTTAATAAATTCATCATTTCCATTTACTAATTTAGAACTTATGTTTAAATAAAGAACTGTTTGATATATTAGATATATGAATATAGCTGTTATAATCACTTTAATAAAATAATGTTTTTTATTATTTTTTTTACCTTTAAATCTTTTACGCATATTATCACCCACTTTAATTTATTCTGATTATAATTTATTATGAGTGAATAAAATGTCAGTTTATAATATTTCTTATTATTTAATTTTATATTACTTAACTTCTTTTATAATATTTATATATTATCATGTAAAGCTTGATTTATTCCGTTACCAAGAACTTCTCCTAGTTTATCAACAACAAAATCAATTTCCTTAGGTGTCACTATTAAATTATAGCCAATTGGCGTCAATATTTCAAAAATAAGTTGCTTAACTTCATCTTCTGATAAAGATCCAACTAACCCTAATAGTGACTCTTTTATAGAATCATCTATTTCAACATCCTCATTTAAAACATTTACTTTTGAAAAAGGAATTAATTTATTTAAAGGATTATTTACGTTTTTCTTTGTATAAGAAAAATGACGATGCATATATTTAATTGTATCTGATACAATAGTAACAGCATCAACAACAGTTGGAACACCAACGGCAATAACCGGCACATCTAAAGTTTCTTTGCTTATTTCTTTACGTTTATTTCCAACACCACTTCCTGGATTAATCCCTGCATCAGTCATTTGAATAGTTTTATTAACACGGTCTAAAGAAGATGAAGCTAAAGCATCAACTGTTAATACCAAAGATGGTTTTATTTTATCAACAATACTTTTAATTAAATCACTAGTTTCTAATCCTGTCTGTCCCATTACCCCTGGTAAAAATAATGATGTCCTTTTGAATCCCGGTGCAAGTTCCCCTAACTCATATAAATGATTAGTAATAACAACATGTTCTAAAGCTAATGGTCCTAAAGCATCGGGCGTTGACTTATCATTACCAAGACCAATAATTAAAATAAGTCCGCCATCAATTCCAAGTTTTTTAATCATTTCTTTTAATTGTTTACTAAAAACACTTGTGACTTTTTGTCTACTTTCAAAATCCGTTACATCTTTAAAATCAATTGTTATGTAATGTCCTACTTTTTTATTTATCTTTAAACTAAGTTCTTTGTCAACAAACAAATCCGTAACTGCTATACCCTCATAATCTTTACTATTTTTTTTGCTTAAATCACTATCTATATTTTCTATTGCTAAATCCGTTCTTATTTGATATTTACTAAGATCAATTTTATGTCCCATTTTATTCCTCCTTTTATTTATTTTTACCAAAAACTATAGTTTTTATTGCTTTTTTTTGTTTTTTTTGTTAAAATTAGTTTATTGATGACTTAGGAGGTGAAATATATATGCCAAATATGAAAAATGCAGTTAAAAAAGTTAAAGTTAACGCTAAAAAGAAAATAAGTAACAATGAATTTGAAGCAAGTATGAAAACAGCTATTAAAAACACTGAAAAGGCTGTTAAAAATAATGATAAATCTAAAGCTAGTGATGAATTTAAAAAAGCTATCAAAAGAATTGACAAAGCTGCCGCTAAAGGTGTTATTCACAAAAATGCATCAGCTCGTCATAAATCAAATTTAGCTAAAAAAGTCAACGAAATGGAGTAATTTTACTTCTTTTTTTGTTTATTAATGTTATAATTAATATAGGTGAAGATATGAAAAAAATATTATATTCAATTTTATTATTATTGACTTTATTTTTAGTTTATATAAACAAGCAAACTATTGTGACCTATATATTAGATCATTTTATATATAAAAAAAGTATAGTCACTTATGATATAAATGACTACTATCGTACATACTCTTTTAATTATGTTAGCGAAACTGATGATTTTATTGTTGATAATAAACAAGATATTATTAATGTTCTATATACTGTTTTAAATAATGGTTGGGATAAGTTTACCTTTTACTGCAAAAATAACTATGAAAATTGTATTGATGATACTAAAGAATTAATGGATGATAACAGTTTACTTTCTAATATCAATAATTTTGTTCATCCTTATAATAGTTATAATACTATTACTATAACCTATAACAATCTAGGTAAAATTACTTTTGAAATAGAAAAATTATATAGTGAAAGTGATATTCAAAAACTAAATGAAACTGTAAATGAAATTATTGCCAATAACATTAGTGATGATATGAGTAATTATGATAAAATTAAAGTTATTCATGATTATATTATTAATAATACTTTGTATGATAGCGATAGAGCTTATAATATAGCTAACCAAATATCTAATGATGACGCTACTTATGAGTCCAACAAAGCAACAGGTACTTTATTTGACCACATGGCTATTTGCAGTGGATATAGTGATACAATGGCCTTATTTTTAAATCTATTTGATATTCCTAATTATAAAATATCTAATGATAATCATGTATGGAATCTAGTTTATTTAGACAATGAATGGCTTCATTTAGATTTAACTTGGGATGATCCCGTTGTTAATACCGGTGAAAATATGCTTTTATATACTTACTTTTTAATTGATAATAACGAACTAAATCAAAAAGATAATGATGAGCATTCTTTTGATAGCACTATCTTCAGTGAAGCAACAGAGTAAAAAAAGCTTTTAATTTTAAAGCTTTTTTTGTTTGCTAACACTATTATCAAGTAAGTTTTCAAATAACCACTCATGTTTTAAACATTTTTGAATTTCGCGATAAAATTTACTAAGTCCGCCACGTTGTCCTACTAATAACCTATTAGGACAATTTTTAGCAACTATTTTTTCTTTAAACTTAATAGATCCATATGAAAATAACTGAGGGTTATAAGGTTTATTTTGTAAGGTGCATAAGATTCTATCAAATTCAGTTTTTAATTTAACCATCTCATATAAAGCACTAACTTGTTCAAACTTTGATTGTTTGATTAAAAACATAGCTGTATTTTTTAATCGATAAAGTCTTTTTATTATTGCATATAAATTATTCTTTTCATCATCACTTAAATTATTTATTAATAAGGCATAATTAGTTAGTACCAAGTTCTTAACATTTAATAATATTTCATCATAATATAGTGAGAGATTGTCAACTTGTTTTTCTGATTTAAAATCTATTTTCAAGTCATATTTTATGACATTAGGTGTAAACAATTGTTGTATTTTTTTGTGTGTAACTACATTTTCAATAGGAATATTCCACTTAACCATTAAAGTTGCAATAAGTTTAGCTTGATTATGAAGAGCTTGTTCATAATCAATTCCTTGACAAATTAATCTTTCAATTCCAATGCTATTATTATTGCCCTCAAAAGTTCCACAATGATGTGTTGCTTCATCTTCTTTTAAAAATTGATATATACATTTGTCACCAACTAAAAAATGATATCCAATAGTTATACCATTTTCCCCATCACTTTGTATTTTTTTAGCATAATAATCCATATTATACGTTTCTGGGCTTCTTCCAATACCAAGCGATACTTCATGAATAACAATATACCGAGGTATTTGTTTTAATCCACTACGATTATTCATTCCATAGGTAATGAGTTTTTCTTCAATTGCAATTTCATTATTCGAGTGTTTATAATTACTATATTTTTGACTCATTTATTAATCAAATCCTCTCAACAATTTTATTTTATCATTCCATAGTTTCACTATCAACTTTATCTTAATGGTAAAATTATTTCAACTAGTGTTCCTTTGCCTAATTTAGAAGTATATTTTATATGTCCTTGATGAGCTTCAATAACTTCTTTAGCTAAAGAAACGCCAAGTCCAGTTCCATTTTTTTTAGTAGTAAAAAATGGTTCCATTATTTTAAGTAAATTTTCTTCACTCATTCCAATGCCATTATCTCTAATATTTAGTTTGATAAAGTCTTTTTCTTTTCTACTAATTATTTCAATAATACTATCTTTATTAGTATCAACCGCTTCTACACAATTTTTAAATAAATTAATAAAAACCTGTGTCAAACGATTGTAGTCACCAATTATGTAAATGCTATCATCTGGTATTTCAGTAATCAATTCTATTTCTTTCTCACGACATATTTGCTTAAAATTATCTACTACATCTTCTAAAACCATATTAATATCTATTACATCTTTTTCAACTTTAATTTTAGTTATACTTAAAAAATCATGAAGTTAAAGCAAAGTTCTTTCAATTTCTTCTTTTAAAATAGGAATGTATTTTTGACTATGATTAATATTATTAATATCAAAAATATCTAAGTATCCTTTGCATACTGCAATTGGGTTTTTGATTTCATGCGTTATTTTAAATAAAGACGTTCTAATTTGTTTCTCTTGTTCTAACTCTTTAATACTCATATGATACTTAACTATTTCTTCACTATAATTACCAAGATTAATAACAAAATAGCATTCTACTAAAAATATAATAATAGTTAAAAAGAGATTTAATAAATTATTCATATCACTTATATCTAAAATTTGATTATTGATAATAAAAAAAAGAAAAAAACTAATTTTAAATATAATTATTAATGGTAAAAAATAATTGTTGTTTTTATACTTCTTTGTAAAAGTGTATATTAAATAACTTATAACATATTGCATAACTAACACTATAATATTTAGCGTATAGTATTCAGATATATAAACAATAATCAGAAAAGATAATACTAAAGCGGTTATCTCTCTTTTCTTAATATAAGATAAAACTAGAGGAATATCTATTATCAATAAAAGAGAGCCATATAAATTGAAATCGCCAAATTTAATCACCAAATATAAAGCACTCAAAAGTGCGAAATCTAAAAATAAGTCATTTTCTTTTTTACCAATGTTTTTATTAT
>JAQUUG010000076.1 GCA_028693965.1 Bacilli bacterium | reverse complement strand
CTAATTGGTATCATATTCTCACTAAGCTCTGGAGCATTAGCGCCACTTCGATCTGAATTAGCTATTGGTGTATTATCAGATACAATGCACGCATCACTGTCAACCACACTATAATCAATAGTGGCTGCACTTGTAATTTCTACTTGCACAACTTTCGTTAAGTCAATTGTCGCTCCCGTTTTTACATCAGTAAGATTTGAATCAAGCTCACCACTATCTACTAATGTTTGAAGACTAATACAAAAAACATTACCACTATATATTGGATAATCATTTTCATTACGATCCATATAACTTTCCGTTGCCGTTTCAATTAAAACCATAGTTGCTTCACTGATACTACCGGTTGCCTTTCTAATTTGTTCTAAAATTGGTGGAAAGGCTAAAATAGCTAATAAAGCAAGAATAGTTATTACGCCAAGTAGCTCAATCATGGTAAAACCTTTTTTCATAAAATACACCTATCCTTATATCAATATTATAACCTACTCTTCTTTTTTTGTAAAGAAAAAAAGCCTTACTTAGCTTCTTCTTTAGATTTAACTATTTCTTTACCTTTGTAAGTTCCACAAACTGAACATACACGGTGTGGTCTTATATCAGCACCACATTTTGGACACTTAGTTGTTCCATTTTCACTAATCTTATAATGTGTACGACGCATTCTCTTACTTGTCTTACTTATTTTTCTAAATGGTACAGCCATCTTAACACCTCTTTCTCATAATAAATCTTTCAATTTTTCTAATTCTGGATTTACTTTTATTTGGTCTTCTTCCTCTGTAATAAGTTTCCAGCCATCACCTGATAGCTTAATTTCTGATTTTTCCTTGCTTATCACTTTCATGGGAATTTCCATTAATATATTCTCCCATACAATTGGGAAAATATCAAGAGTATTTTGACCTTTTTTATAATTTTTATCAAGTTCTATCATAATTTCATCTAAATTTTGATCAATTTTAATATTTATTGGGTATTCAACCTCATTTAAAGTAAGTGAACATGGTAAAAAAACAATCCCCACAATATTTATTTCAATATTATAATCGTGTAAACTATCTACTGTAATGTTTCCCTTAATGTTAAAATTATTTGTTTTTAATATATCAGCTTTTTGTAGTTCTTCATTTGTAAAAACATAATTAAAATTAAACTCAATTTCAGAAGTAACACCATTATTTAATCTTGTAATATCTATTATCATTATATCACCATTACTATGCACTTTCATTACTGACAATAAGTCTAAAACCAACATAATTATCTAAATCTTCATATGCTACTTCACTATCTTCAATATTATATTCAGTTTCTATAGTGAATTTGTCATAAGTTCCAGATGTTATTTTGGTAAAATTATTCTTAAAGTCTATTAATTTATCATTATATAAAACCGATATAACATTTAATAACGTTTTGTAGCTATCATTAGTCAAACTTCCTTTTTCATATATATAAATAGTAACTTTATCATCTTCCAAGACTTTATATAATTTTATTTTAGCATTATTGTAATTATAAAATTCTTCATCTATAAAATAATCATTATTAATTTCATCAGCCGTAATTGCATAACTAACATCATCAGGAATAGGATACTTCTTATCGATGTTAATTTTAACAACTGTTGTATCATTGCCTTCACTGTATTCAATACCATCTGATAAATTTAAAGTACTATAATCACTTATCGTTGTAAAATAATTATATAATTCATTCTCTTCATAGCCATTAATTTGTCCAACAGCATCAATAACACCCATTGTTATAAGTCTACCAGCATAATCATTATTTGCCAAACTTATACTTAAAATATTATTTTCTAAGACATAATTATAAATCTCATCATAATCTTCACCATAAACGATAGAGGTAAGATAAACTTTTAAATTATTGTCATCACTTTCAATTTCAATGCTGTATGTTTCGCCTAACTGCACCATCATATCACTTGTTTTCAAGCGAAGTGATACTTGTCTCAATTTTTCTTGGTAGTCCGTGCCAAAACCACTTATAATTTTAACAACAATGAAAACAATAGCTATAAGAGCAATAATAGTAATAATCGGAATAAAAGGAATCTTAAAATGCCTTTTTTCATGAACATTTGAAATGGCTTCTGTTTGTTCATTGCCCTCATCAAAAATTATACTTTCTGAATTAGCATTTCCGTTATTATCGTTTAATTCGCTATCATCTATATCAATTATTTCTACATCATCAACATTTGAAGAATCATCAGATAAATCGATTATTTCCACATCTTCATCTCGCATATTCACGACCTCCTACTTTATACATTCTAGCACATTATCAAAAAAAAATAAAGCTATTCCTCAATAATTTATTAACATATATTGTCATAATATAGTATAATTGTATTTAAAGGCGGTGCTTTTATGAAGAGTGTTGGAATTATTTGTGAATATAATCCTTTTCACAATGGTCATTTATTTCATTTAAGCAAAGTGAAAGAAATGTTTAAAGATCATGTTATTATTTTAATTATGAGTTCATCTTTTTTAGAACGTGGTGAAACTAGTATTATTGATAAATGGCAGAAAACTAATATAGCTCTGCATTATGGTATTGATTTAGTGATAGAACTGCCTTTCCCGTTTGCTAGTCAAAGCGCTGATATCTTTGCTAGAGGAAGTATTAGTTTATTAAATCATTTAAAAGCCGATTATCTAGTTTTTGGTAGTGAAACTAATGATATTGATTCTTTAGTTTCTTTAGCTAATGTTCAATTAAATCATGCTTCATATAATGATTTGGTTCAAGATTATTTACAGCAAGGTTATAATTATCCTACTTCTTTATCTAAAGCTTTAGAAAAAATAACCACGCTACAAATAAATAAGCCTAATGATTTACTAGGAATTAGTTATATAAAAGAAATAATGACTAGTCATTCTTCAATAAAACCAATTTGTATTAAAAGGACTAATGACTACCACGGTACTTCTTTAGATGGTGAAATTGTAAGTGCGACAAGTATCAGAAATGCTATTAAAAATGATATTGACATTAAAAATTTTGTACCTGAAGAAACCTATAAACTCCTTAAAAAAAAGCTTCATTTTATTGAAGATTATTTTCCTTTCTTAAAATATCAAATTATTATCAATCTAAATAGATTAGATGATTTTCAAACGGTTGATGAAGGAATAGAAAATAGAATTAAAAAATATATTTTTAGTGCTAAAAATCTTGATGATTTAATAAATAAAGTTAAAACCAAAAGATACACCTATAATAGAATAAGACGAATGTTTGTGCATATATTGTGTAACTTTACAAAAGAAGAAGCAAAATACATGAAAGAAATAGAATATATTAGAGTTTTAGGATTTAATAAGCAAGGTCAAAAATATTTAAAAAGCATTAAAAAAGATTTAACAATCCCTTTAATAACAAATTTATCTAAACTAAATAATAAGATGTTAGATTTTGAGTTTAGAGTAACTTCAGTATATGCTAGTATTTTAGATGAAGAAGATAAAATTAACTTGATTGAAGCCGAATATAAGAATAAACCAATCATAATGTAATATCATTTATAATGATAGAATCAAAAACAAGCTGATTAAAAAAACAGCTTGTTTTATTTCATTATAATGGAATCAATTATTATTTTATCTAGTTTATTTAATATTAGCGTTATTATACATTACTATTAAAGTATACTCTTCAAAACATTAATCATATCACAAATATAAATAGCATTAGATATATTATATAATATTTCCTTACTAATCTAATGTTTATTATAAAGAAAGATATATTTATTAAGCTATAGTTACCGTTCCTGTAATACTTGATTCACTTAATCTAGATTGTAACCATGTCCTAGTTGTTGAGTCTTTTGTATATATTTTTATACCTGCTTTGGTTCCATAAAACATATTGCTATACGCAGTTGTTAATGTAAACGTAGCATTATTAAAATATAGTGTAGCTAGACTGTTGGTATTATAAAACATATAAGACATATTTGTTACTTTTGATGTATCAAAAGTACTTATGTTTAAATTTGTTAAACTACTACATCCATAAAACATTTTAAACATATTTGTTGCCTTAGAAGTATCAAAATTATTAATGCTTAAAGTAATTAATTTAGTACAACTATTAAACATTTGTGCCATATTGGTTACATTTGAAGTATTAAATGCACTTAAATTTAAGCTAAGTAAACTACTGCATTGATAAAACATCAGATACATATTTGTTACTTTGGTTGTATCAAAATTATTTAAATTTATACTACTTAAATTTGTTAAATAGCTAAACAAATATGAGGAATTAACGTTACCATAAACAACACCATTACCGCCGATAGTAAGTTCATACAAGCCATCATTATCAGTATCTTTATACCATGCCATTACACTTCCATCAGTATCTTCTGATACATCCCAAGAGCCAATTACACCGCTAGGTACTTCATTAGTTGTTGCAAAAGCAATGCTTTCAATTGTACTTTTTGCTATCGGTCCATCTAAATACTTAGTAGTATCATTACCACTAGTTGCTACCTTTAATATTGATTCAACAAAAACGATAACTTTTCTTGTAATAATAGTACTATTGCCAGCGCTATCACTTATTGTATAAGTGATATAATATTCTCCTGCTTCTCCATAATTAATATCATTAGTTATTACTACACTACTAGTAATATCACCATCAGTATCATCAATTGCACTATACCCAGGTTCAATATATGATGTATCAGCTGTGGTTATCATTATATCACTATCTTCTAATGTTATAACTGGCGCTACTACATCTGGTACACAATCTTCTTTCGCATCAACTGCTCTTATCGTAATAGTATCAGTATCATATCCTTTGGTTGCACAAAAACCATTACTATAAAAGTTAATAGTAACGTTTCCTTCATCATTTATAATTAAATTACCATAATTAGGGTTACTTCCTTTATAATCAAGTGAAATATTACCATTTTTTAAAGCTTTAACACCATCAACAAAAGTATACTCTGTTTCCTCGGCATCTATTTCTTTAATTAAGCTTTTAGCATAGCCTTGCTCTGCGGCTGTTACGATAGCATAGCTGCTATCTAAAAATGCTCCTTTTTTAGCTTCACTTATAATATTCATAATTAACGGGGTTGCAATTAAAGCTACAATAGCTAGTATCACTATTACGGCTAATAATTCTGTTAATGTAAATCCCTTGTTTTTTTGCATTTGCTTCCTCCTAATTTCTATTATGTATAATTATAGTTGTTACATTCACTTCTGTCAATATAATTATGTCAAATTATACATAGTATTTAAAAAAGCAACACAAAAAATGGTGTTATTAACACCATTTATATTTCTTGAATTTTCATAAAATTAGTTGTTTTAACAGATGTATTATTAGGAAAACCACCGGTTATAATAATAATGTCTTTATCTTTTAAACTCATAAATGCTTT
>JAQUUG010000075.1 GCA_028693965.1 Bacilli bacterium | reverse complement strand
GTTTTTTTATTTAGTGTGAACTTTAAAAGTATTTAATAGTTTTTCATCCTTATAATTTATATATTATTTATCTTCTTTACGACTAATTGACCATTGAATACCAATTACAGCAATTAACATTGCAGTAATAATACCCCATGCAATATGAACCATCCAATTATTTTTATCTTCTTCTGAATTTGTATCAGTAGATGGTTTTGTTGTTGTTGTTTTAGTAACATTAATCTTATATGTTACTTCTTCACCATTTTCTGCTGTAACAGTAATATTAATAACATTACTACCTTCTACAAAGCCTTCATTTCCAGTAATTTCTACAATAGCGGTACTATCAACTGCTGTATAATTAATATCTAAAGATGTCACATCAGGATCTGTTATTGTAATATTATATTCATACACTTCTGGATCAAAGGTAAAAGATGATGAAGATACGGTTAAACTAGCTAGAGCATTATTATCAGAAGCAGCTTTAGTAACAGTAATTGTATAAGTTTTTTTACTACCATTTTCTGCTGTTACTAATACAGTCACCATATTAGTTCCCGTTTTAAAATTTTCATCACCACTAATGGATACTGTTGCACTACTGCTAGTAGCTTTTGCCACTAATCCAAGTGATGTCACATCATTACCTACACTTACATTATAACTTGTTGTATTTTTATCAAAAGCAATACTAGCAACACTGCTTGTTAAAGTTGATAATGTGTTAACACTAGATAACACAGGTTCACTAGCAACCGTAATCGTATGAGTATCGCCACTGCCACTAACAGTATCGGTACTATCAGCTAATGTCATTTTAAAATCACTTAAAGTAATTGTTCCTTTACTGCCAACTGTTGAACCAGATTTAACTTTTACTTTAACAGTTGCAATAACCGTTCCAGATGCGACAGAAAATCCTGATTCTAATTTATAAACTAAATATTTTCCATTAGAACCACTAACAGTAAATCCATTCGCACCACTAACACTAACTATCTCAATGTTGCTGTTATTAGAACTCAAATTAAATTCTGCACCTCTAATACGATTAGTAGCTGTCGCTACAATGTTTAAAGTAGTTGTATAATTTGCTCTAAGTGATGTACTTCCTGTGATATTAGCACTGTTTGTTACAGCTGAAACATTACCTGCTAAGAAGAAAAATGTAAAACATACTAATAAACGACTTAATAATTTTTTCATACCTCAACTCCTTCTAACCTAAAATTTTATCTATTAAAGCGATAATATCAGAAATATCTGTACTGTTATCATCGTTTAAATCACTAGCCATACTATAAATTGAACTAAGTGTTTCTTCTCCCAAAACAGCATCAACAATATGAACAATATTAGATATATCAACAACTCCACGTCCTAGTGTATCACCTTTTACAACTAAAACATAACTTGTTTTCACAACACCGTTTTCAATTACTTCAACAACAGTTCCAGTTTTAATTTTATTATTAGCTAAATTACTAACTCTAACTTCACCAAAATTTGTTTCCAAATAGTTTGATATATTGTTATTAGTAAGTGATAAAGAGTTAGTAGATAAAATATTAGTGTTACTATTATGAGTAATAATAGTGCTAACTGTCTTTACTCCATAAACTTCATCAATATATTCATTAATTTCATCTTGTGCTAAATCACCAGCTAAATCATTCATCGTTACATTATCTAATAATAATTTTGTTAGATAACTTAAGTCATAATCGACTATGTCTAAATAATAATCTTGTAAATTATCTGCAAATAAAGTTACTTCATTTGAATCAATTGCATCAATTATTGTATCATAATATTCTAAAGCTTTAGTGCGATATGTTTCAATACTTGATAAATATCCACTATGAATATTAATTTTTTGAGTTGCCGTTAAAGTACTACTACCCAGCATGGTTGCAACTCTTGTCATAAATGCTTGTTCTAAATAAGCTAAAGTCTCATTTATCTTATTTAATTTGCTATATATAGCATCTTCATATTCAGATAAAAACAAATCATAAAAGCCAAGTGGTAAATTATTATTCAACTCATCGATGGCACTAACAAATACATCCATATATTCATCTGTGTAATTAATTGCTTTATCTAATATTGTAATAGCATCTTCAATTGTAACTTCACTTCTGTTATCAGATAAAAACTGTAAAAAATCATCGCCTTCATTAATAGTGTTAACAATAAAATCTTCATAAGTGCTAACGATACTATCAAGATCATTTCTGACATCTGTTCCTTCATCAAATAAGTCTAGAGTGGCACTAAAAATAGTATCTATATTACCTTCCGTAAGTGCTGTTTGCATACTTTCAATATAGCTTGTAGTTATAGATGCAATAATCTCACTTTTATAAGTGATTATCCATGTATTTATAGCACTGCCAGCTTCTAACAAACTAGGTCTTGCATCTTTAAAATAATTTAAATACTGCTCTTTTCTTTCTTCATAAGTTAGTTCTCCTGCTTGAACTTTAGTTACTAAAGCCAAAGTTGGAACTAATAATAATCCAAGCATAAAATATGTTACTACTTTTTTCATAAAACTTTTCATATTTCACCATATCCTTTTCATAATAATTATATCATATTATTTTTTCTTTTCAACAAATAATTTACTTTTTAGTAATAAAATAAACATAATCACAAGTAAGCTATAACAAGCTACCAAAATTAACATGTTATTAACAAAGCCATTAATTAAATTATTAAGTAATAAAGCTGTATGAGAATTCATATAATAAAAATCATTTAGTTTAATTGTTAATATAATTAAAGCTATGGATGCTATACTAGCAAGTAATGATTTTATTATGCTATAAATGTTTTTATTAATTAAATATGTTGTTAAAATCACAGTAAAGATTAAACCAATTATAATTGCTTCAATGTATAAGAGATAGTGATCTATCTGGTTAACTTTTGGTTCAATTAAAGCAAACTCACTAATTGGAAAAAATTTATTATATATTTGTTCCGTAAGTGTATCAACAGTTGCATTGATTGCATCGTCACTAACTTCTAAATCTTCTTTAGTAAAATAAGTTTGTAAATTAGTTTGAACAGTTGCACTAATATATGTTTTAACTTTTTCTTTATCAATATTACTGCTTCGATTAAAAAAATCATTTATTACTATATTAGTACTTTCACTAACAATAGTATCAACATCAATTTTTGAAACTATTTCGTCTCTAACATAGTCTTTCATTTCTTCTTTAATAATTTCACTTGCTTTACTGTTATAGTTAATATCGCTTAATATTTCTTTAAAAAAAGTTTTATTAACTACTAATTGATATGAAATTAATAAAGAAATTATCACTAAAAAAACCATTAGTATTAAATTTAATAAATAAGTTATTATCGTTTTCATATTAATTATCCTTCCATCTTGTTTCAATTAAATCAGCATAAACAACTAGTCTTTGATTAGTATATAAAACGCTATCAAAAGGATAACAAGTATATAATATTAAATTTTCCCCTTCATCACTTACTTTAATACTATCTAGATCAGTATTTGTTACTATGCTAGTTTCCTTAACTTCATAATTAAAAGTTCCGTAGGTTGTTTCAATTGTGATAATATCATCATTTTTAATATTTTTTAAGTTAGCTAGAAAGTCAGAACTATTGTGACCACTTAAAACAATAGTACCACCCTCACCTGGTAAATAGCTACCCGTACTGTGACCGATAAATGTTGATAGTAATTTTTGACTATCACCAAAGCTAATTTCATGATTAATTCCTAAACTGTTAATGATTAATGTTGCATAATTATCACCAACAGCTGGATAACTCATAATTTCTTTATTTTCATCTAAGATAATCGTTTTATTTTGACTCTCATTTTCTTCTATCATTGTTTCTTTAAATAAATTTTTAGCACTATTTACTAACGATATATTTTTTTCTAAAACCAGGTATGTAAAACTACTAACAATAAAAACCATGGATAAAGAAGCAAGCAGAGTATTATAAATAGGATTCCATTTTTTAATAAATTTACCTAGCTTAGTTTTACTTGTTAGTACATAAATAAATGGCACTGATAAAAAGACAATAACTAAAATAAAAATAATGGTAACATAAATATTGGGGCCGGTATAAGTTAGTGTCGTTTCATCTAAAATAATAGTATCACTAAGTGAACCATTATCATAGATATAAACAGTTTTATCACTTGGGTTAACAATAACCTCACTACTGCCTTCTTCACTAGTATTACCAGTCAAATCAGGAGCGTTATTTATAATGTTGGTACCACTCATTAAAGCATTATAAATATTTAATTTTTCTGTAGTTGATAATTTACTCAAATCACTAATTTTGCAGATACTTTTTTGATTGACAATATTTAAAACATAATTAATTTTACTAATAATTTGGTCTAATTCATCACTAGTCAAATCTTTTGTTTTTACTACTCTTTTATAATATACTTTATATTTTTCAAATAAAGCTGAAGTGTTACTATCACAAACGGTTTGACTATCAACTAAGTTATACAAATCTTCTTTAGTAGCAGCTTTAGAACTAGGTATTAAAAAAAAGAAGATAAGAAGTAAAAAAATTATTTTATTTTTCATGTTTTAAAGCCTTTCTATTAGGTAATACTGGTTTTTGGTTATCAAGAATCAACTGAGGATTTTTAGTAAACAACGTCTCCCATAATTTATTTCCACCGATTCTTCTTACAAATTTATAAGCTTTTTTTAATTCTAAAGCATTATAACTATGATGAGAATCAGTAGCAAGAAGATGGACTAAATTATTTTTAAGTAAATATTTGGCTACTTTGGAAGCTGTTTTTCCATGTTTTCCTGCAATGCTACCTGTATTTACTTGAATAATAGTTCCTTTATTAACTAGTTCTTTAATAATATCAATATTACTATTAAAGTAATAACACCTTTCGGGATGAACTATAATAGGAATAATATTTTCAAACATTAAGTTATCAATAACATTTTTAAAATTATTAATGATTGATACTCTTGGTATTTCCATTATTAAATAGTTAGTATTAGTTAATTGTTTAATTTCTTTGTCATCTAATAAAGAAGTAATATTT
This sequence comes from Bacilli bacterium, assembly GCA_028693965.1. Lineage (GTDB taxonomy): Bacteria > Bacillota_I > Bacilli_A > RF39 > UBA660 > JAQUUG01. Next base: position 380 of record JAQUUG010000075.1, on the reverse strand, counting down.
TCATTAAACATTACTTCATTAGCTAGGATGATATTTACATCTATTTGCTTTTCATTTAAAGCTTTTTTTAAAATAGTGTGTTTTTTTTGGTTAGCTTTCACATTTGATGTATAAGTTGTTTCATCAATATAGTGTGGAGTTAAAACAAAAGTATTAAAACCTAAAGCAAAGCCTTCTTTAATAGCTTTAATACTTTCTTCTAACGACTCCGAACCATCATCAACACCGAATAACATATGGGTGTGCATATCAATCATATTAAACCTTCTTAATAATGGTAATATTTACCATAGTAGTCTTTTTTAGGAACTTTTTTTTGATTTAGAACAATTCCCGCTATTTGAGCTCCAACATTTTATGGGATTTAACCGTTTGTTCTA